>JADFSQ010000108.1 GCA_022560715.1 Bacteroidota bacterium | reverse complement strand
GGTAGATCAAGGTGGGTTCGCAAGTAGTTTTGGCATAGAGACCCAATTTATTGGAGGAAACCCTTCGAGAGCAGCTGAAATTAAATATTTACTTCCTAAACGCCATACTTTTGGTAAAATGACTATGGAAATACAAGATATGGAAGGTAACAAGATGAGCACCTTAAGTCCTGGAAAATCTAAAGGAATTAATATTGTAAACTGGAATTTTACAATTAGGCAACCAAAAGTAGCCAAAGGAAAAACCTTCAGTTTTGGTGGCTTTACATCTCCAAAAGTCAAAGCTGGAACATATAAAGCGGTGTTAACTAAAGGAAAAGAAACCTTTGAACATACTTTTGAAGTGATTTATGATAAGCACTCTGGTTTAACAATTAAAGACAGAGAATTTAAATATGAGACCACAATGAAAATGTATGACATGACTCAAGAGCTTGCATACTTGGTTTATGAACTCGATGCAATTTTAGATGCTTCAAAAGATAAAAAGAAATTAGTTACTGCATTAAATACACTTAAAGAAACCTTAGTTATTACTACTGGTGATAATTATGTAGGTTCTGCTGAACCACAATTAAGAGAGAAAATGGCTGATCTATATAGTAAAATAGCAAGTAGCTATGATAAACCATCTAACGCTGAACTTGGTAATTTAAGTGTTATAGAAGAACGTTATAACAAAGCAAAAACGGATTTTACAAAACTTAAAAAGAAAGCAAGGTTAAAAGACTTCAAGATTAAGACTTTTGAAGAATTTGTAAATGAATAATATCTAAATAGAGCCAACCAAAATTGATTGGCTCTATTATTGCTAACAACATAGTTAACAATAATCTTCTCTCCTATTTATTTTACTTCAAAGATTCTATATTTTTAATAAAAATATTTGTCATCATGACCACAAGAAACCTTGACCTAAAAAGTATTCGTCCAGATTTTATGTCGACTACTATAAATGATGAAATGAGTTCAGAAGAACGCTTTCAGAATTTAGTTTTAAGACCAATAATTAAATTTCAAAAACCTCTATTTATTGAAGTTTTTAAAAATTATGTTAAAAAACATAAAAGTGTTTTCTATGAACTGTCTATCGATAAACGTGTAGACTATATAGAAAATGCTATTCATAAGGACATGAAATTCAGGAATAGTATTAAAGGTATGGTTATTGGCGTGTTTACTATTGAAGAATACAAACTCTATATCCTTAATTCTTCAGCATTAAACAAACGAATGATGAGTATTGTTAAAGAATCTCTTATTAATAATATTCAACTATTAGATAATTCAATTAGCTATTCGAAAGTAGTTTAATCCTCTTTCGTGTTCCGTTTCGGCGGACGAAAAGATGTGATTTAATATCTCGAAACCTTTGCCTTGTGGTAGTTTAGTAAAAATTTAACATTTATATTAAAAAATATGGTATATTTGAAACGTTCATTTCAATATAGAATGCCAAAAACTGAATCATTTATTAGAGACACCGTTTTAATTAAAGCCACCGAAGTTTTTCAAGACAAAGGTTACAATGCCACTTCCATGCAAGACTTGGTAGATGCAACTGGGTTAAACAGATCGAGTATATACAACTCCTTTATAAGTAAACTAGATTTATATTTAGAATGTTTACAATCTTATGAAAATAAATTTAACAGAGATACTTCGAGTTTACTTTTAAAAGCTACAAATCCGTTAAATGCAATTGAATTGATTTTTGATTTATATATAAAAATTATTTCAGCTGAAAAATATGATAAAGGTTGTTTAATAGGGAATTGTAAATCGGAAATGGCTAATCATGAAAAATCAATCACAAATTTTTTGGAGGGCAATCAAAATAGGATGCTAATGCTTTTAGAAGATTTAATTTCTAAAGGACAAGAGGATGCTCTTATAAACACAAAGCAAAGCTCAAAAGACTATGCTCTATATTTGTATTCATCATTACAAGGCTTTAGAATGACAGGGATTTTAATTACTGAAAGAACAAAATTAAAAAGTATTGTAAATTCAATTTTACAAACTATATCTTAATATTTTTTTTAAATTAATCTGAAACGAACGTTTCAAATAAAAACTATGAACATGAGTAAATTAAAAAACAAAGTAGCAATTATTACAGGAGCAAATAGTGGTATTGGTTTAGCAACTGCAAAGCTCTTTTTAAAAGAAGGTGCAAAAGTTGTACTTTCAGGAAGACGACAAGAAGCATTAGACGAAGTTGCCAAAGAATTAGAAGGTGATTTTATAACTATTAGAGCAGATATATCGATTCCTGAAGACAATAAACGCTTAATTAAAGAAGCCACAAATCATTATGGTAATATTGATATATTGTTTTTAAATGCTGGAATAGCAAAACCTATTCCTACAACAGAGATTAACGAAAATCATTTTGATGAAACTTTTAACACCAATGTAAAAGGACCAATTTTAGCGGTTAAAGAAGCATTACCATTTATTAATGATGGAGGAACAATTTTATTTACAAACTCTATTGTTCATCAGAAAGGTTTTGAAGGGCTCGCAGTTTATTCGGCAAGTAAAGGTGCTTTAAGAGCGTATGCTAGAGTATTAACTTCGGAAGTGAAATCCAGAGGAATAAGAGTTAACTCTATTGCTCCAGGACCAATAGAAACACCTTTATACGGCAAAATGGATTTACCACAAGATGTGGTTGAAGAAATGGGTAAAGGATTTGCTGCACAAGTGCCATTGGGACGTTTTGGCACTTCGGAAGAAGTTGCAAATGCAGCTTTATTTTTAGCTTCAGATGAAGCATCTTACATTAATGGTATTGAACTGGAAGTTGACGGAGGATTAAGTCAGGTTTAATTAAGGACATCTATAAAAAATAGAGTTCGATATGAAACAAAGTGCACTTAGGCATTGTATATGATTTATTTTTGTGATAACATTAAAAAATACATTTTTCCTGCAAGGTTTATACCTACAAGGTTTGTAAAACCTTGCAGGAATTCCTTCTAGGTATGATTTTTAAGGAAAACTTACAGTTTCTTTCCTGTTATAAGGCTTGATAATTCAAGCCTTTTATATTTTACAATAAAGATTCGCCATTCAAATCAGTAGTAAGCACGTCGCTCATATAATCAAAATATGGACGAATGGCTTTAAAAGATGTGTCAACTTCTTTTAAGAAATCTTCTGAAATTACTTCTTTATCTGTATATTTTATGGTAAAGATGTATTGCTTTTTCTTGATCAAATCTATAGCTGGATGTTCTTTGTCAAAATCTCTCGGAGCAGTTTTTAATTCGTCTCCCAGGAGGCTTCCCCAAACGGATTTAAATTTTTTATTGGATATTATTTTTCTCATTTCCTGATCGTCCATTTCGAACTCTTTTCTAATTCTGAATAAATCGTCCTTATTAGGTTCCCAAAATCCAGTAGCGAGAAACGATTGGTTATTTGGTGCAAGATGTAAATAATAACCTCCTCTTAATTTCGGTTTAGTTCTGTGAAAAGAACCACCAAAATGTGTTTTGTAAGGTGTCTTGTCTTTTGAAAACCGCACATCGCGATAAATACGAAACATTTTAATCTTGTCAACGTCGTCGTGAGACTTAATGTTTTCAAAAATGTTGGTGTAAACTTTTTTTACTTCTGTTTCAATGGCTTTAAACTCTTTTTTATGATTGTTAAACCAATCACGATTATTGTTCTTTTCAAGTTTTTTAAAAAAATCTAAAGCTGATTTTGGTATAGTTATATTCATTACAATTTACTTTTTTTAAATTCCTGCATTCACTTGGAAAATTACAAAAACAGCTACACTATTCAAATTCTATTTTGTTAAGAATTAAACCTGAAGCAGGTGCAATATAATCCATAACTTCTGTGCTTTCTGGTTTTAAACTGTTTTCTATATATTTTAAGGTAATCTCACCTTTACCCAATTTAATTAATGCTCCCATCATTAATCGTATTTGATTACGACCGAAACCTTTGCCTCTAACTCTTAACATATAAGTCTTGTCAGGAAAAAAGTTAGCCTTGAATACTTTGTTTTCTATAAGTTCACAAGTCATTATTTCTCTATTATAAATACCCTTCTCGGTAGTTCTAAAACAGTAGGCTTTAAAATTATGATTGCCTTGAAACAGTTCTGCTCCTTTTTTCATGAGTTCTATATCCAAATCATCCAGAATAGTGGTTAGTATTGGCGCACAAAACGGATGATTTTTTTGCCCTTGAGAAAATAGGTACACATACTCCTTTACTTTTGAATGCTGAATAATATTAAAACTATCATCTACTTCTTTAATAGTAAGTGCTCTTATGTCTTGTGGTAAATTGTGATTAAATAGTGATAGAAACGCCTCCAAATCTTCTATAGGTTCTTGCAAAAACAACTCGAAAGCCGCTTCTTGAGCCGAAACCATAGCATCAGTTCGTCCAGCACCTAAAGTTTTAAATTGCTGTTCTTCCAGAATGAATTTTAATGTCCTGTCTATCATTAAATGAATCGTTTTTACATTTGGTTGTTTTTGCCAACCATGAAAACGATAGCCTAAAAACTGAACAGTTATTACGTAAAAATATTTTTGCAATAGACTATATTTTATTAGCTCCAAAAATAACGATTTTACTATTAATGTCTTTGTTTAAGTATACGTACTACATCGTCCAATTTAAAATCTTTGGCTTGTAGTAAAATTAAGTAGTGAAATAATAAATCTGCACTTTCATTTAAAAAAAATTCGTCGTTATTATCTTTAGCTTCAATAACCATTTCTACTGCCTCCTCTCCTACTTTTTGTGCTATTTTATTAATGCCTTTATTAAATAGTGAAGCCACATAAGAGAACTCCTTTGAAGCATTTTCCCTTCTATCTTTTATTACAGATTCTAATTCTGAAAGAAATCCAAAAGATTGTATATTAGATTCATTCCAACAGGTTTCACTTCCTTTGTGGCATGTAGGTCCAACAGGGTTTGCTTGTACCAAAAGTGTATCATTGTCGCAATCTGACTTAATATTTACTAAATTTAAAAAATGACCACTTTTTTCACCTTTTGTCCATAATCGTTGGTTACTTCTACTAAAAAAAGTAACTTTTTTTGTAGCCTTTGTTTTTTCTAAAGCCTCTGCATTCATATAACCCAACATCAATACGTTTTTTGTTGTTGCATCTTGTATAATTACTGGAACTATGCCTTGATTATTATATTTAATTTTCATTATAATCTTACTTCTATATTATTATTTTTTAATTCTTTTTTTAATTCTAATATTCTTATCTCTCCAAAATGAAATACGCTGGCAGCTAATACAGCATCTGCATTTCCTTTTTGAAGAGCATCAATGAAATGTTGAACAGTTCCAGCACCACCAGAAGCAATAATTGGAATGTGCAGCTCTTCAGATAGTCTACAAAGTGCATCATTAGCAAAACCGTTTTTAGTGCCATCATTATCCATTGAGGTAAATAAAATTTCTCCGGCACCACGCTGTTCTACCTCTTTTGCCCAATCAAACAAATTTAATTGAGTTGAAATTGTTCCTCCTGCTAAATAAACAATCCACTCGCCATCTATTTGTTTTGCGTCAATGGCTACTACAATACATTGATTTCCAAATTTATTGGAGAGTTCATTAATTAATTCAGGACGTTTAATTGCTGAAGAATTTATGGACACTTTATCTGCTCCACATTTTAACAATGCATCAACATCTTTTACTGAAGAAATACCACCACCAACAGTAAATGGTATGTTGACCTGTTCGGCAACTTGAAACACCATATCTAACATCGTTTTACGTTGCTCTATAGTAGCTGAAATATCCAGAAACACCAATTCGTCTGCTCCCATTTTTGCGTATTGTTTTGCTAATTGCACAGGGTCTCCAGCATCAATTAAATCTACAAAATTAACTCCTTTTACTGTTCTTCCGTTTTTAACATCTAAACAGGGAATGATTCGTTTTGCTAACATATTATTGTGTTAAAATATAATTTTCTAATTGTTTTAAACTAATCCTATTTTCATAAATGGCTTTGCCAATAATAACCCCTTCGCATCCTAAACTTGCTAGTTTAGGTAATTCTTCAATAGTTGAAATTCCTCCTGATGCAATGAGTTTTAGTTGAGATGCTTCGACATTCTCAGTATGACATTCTTCTAATATTTTCTTGTACAAACCAAACGAAGTACCTCCAAGCATCCCGTCTTTTGAAATATCAGTACAAATAACATAGTCAATTCCTTTTGATTGATACGATTTAATAAAAGGGATTACTTTTATGCTGGTTTCTTCTTGCCAGCCGTTAACAGCAATATTTTCCATATTACAATCTGCACCAAGAATGATTTTCTCTGAACCATACTTAAATATCCATGATTCAAAAACATCTGGATTTTTAACTGCGATACTACCACCTGTTATTTGGTTTGCTCCAGAGTTAAAAGCAATATGCAAATCTTCATTTGACTTTAATCCGCCACCAAAATCAATTTTTAAACTTGTTTTTGAAGCCAATTGTTCTAATATTTTATGATTAACAATATGTTTGGCTTTAGCTCCATCTAAATCTACCAAATGTAAATATTGAATTCCTGAAGCTTCAAATTGTTTTGCCACTTCTAATGGGTTTTCATTATATATTTTTTTGGTTGTATAATCTCCTTTAGTTAGACGCACACATTTTCCGTCTATAATATCTATTGCTGGAATAATTCTCATT
>JADFSQ010000107.1 GCA_022560715.1 Bacteroidota bacterium | reverse complement strand
CTAAGTCTTCATTCCCAGCGGTTCCGACGGTGTATTCTGATTCTAATTCATCGAATTTGATTTGATTCTTATTGGCGGTGTCTATTTCAGGAGTAAGGACTTCAGGCATATACTTAAGACACCGTTTGACCATATCGAATAGTGGTCCAGTGGTCTTGGCTTGGTGGGATAGGATAAACGTTCCGGTTCCATGTTTGAAAATAGACTTATGAAAAAAGCGCGCCGCTGTGTATGTGGACGCGCCTTGCTGTCTTCCTTTTAATATCAGAGCTCTAACTCTGCCTGTACGTTTCTTTTGCTCCTCGAGTCTTGCATGGATGTGTTGTTGAGCTTTATTAAATTTAAAAGAAATAAAATTACCAGCTTTATTAAGACTAATAATAGCAGTTTCAAAATCCCTGACTAATAATGCATCATTTGCTTCTCTTTGATATTTGTTAATAAGCACTAATGTATCATTCTTTGTTTCCTGTGTATACGCACTATACGAGAAAAAAAAGGAGATTAAAAGCATGCCAATAGCTGTGTAATATTTATAATTATTACCCATAAAATACATGTACTTAAACGATAAATATAGTTATTTCCTCGATATTTGTTGAATTAAATCTATAATTCTCGATGAATAACCAATTTCATTATCATACCAACCTATGATTTTTACCATTTTCCCTATTACTGAGGTCATTCCGGCGTCAAAAATACAGGAATGGGTATTGCCAACAATATCAATAGACACAATAGGGTCTTCGGTATATTGTAGAATACCCTTTAAAAGTGGTTTCTGAAGCTTTTTTAAAGGTCTTATTTATTGCATCAATACTTACTTCTTGATTAACATTAATAGTAATATCTGATAAGGATCCATTTGGAATAGGAACTCGAATACCACATCCTCCTATAACCTTGGCTAAATCTGGAAATATTTTTGTCAATGCTTTTGCTGCTCCAGTTGTAGTTGGTACAATAGATTGTCCTGCAGCTCTGGCACGGCGTAAATCGCGATGAGGCTGGTCGTGTAAACTCTGGTCTGTAGTATAAGAATGTATTGTAGTTATGTAGGCTTGTTTTATACCACAAAGATTTTGTATTACATCAATCATTGGCGCAGCGTTGTTTGTTGTACACGATGCGTTTGACACTATAATGTCATTTTGGTCTAAAATATGATCGTTAACTCCTAATACTATTGTTTTGATAGAGTCGTCAGTTGGAGGAGAACAAAGGATTACTCGTGAAGCTCCGTTAGTAATATGATGATTAAGTGCCTTAAGCGTTCTAAACTTTCCTGTGGCTTCAATAACGAAATCAACGTTATAAGGTTTCCAATTTATGTTTTCAATATTGCGTTCATTTTGAAGTGCAACAGTTGCGTTATTTACTATAATCTGGTTTAAATTGTAACTTATTTCACCTTTAAAAACACCATGAATGCTATCGTATTTTAACAAATGACTCAAGGTTTTAGCATCAGCCAAATCGTTAATTGCAACAACTTGAATGTTTTTGTGGTCTTGAAGTAACCGAAAAACACGTCTACCTATTCTCCCGAAACCATTTATGGCAACATTAATCATAATACCAATTTAATTAATATGTTTTTGGGCTTTGTATGAAGATCTTACCAAAGCACTACTTTCTACATGCCTGAATCCTAAATCTAATCCTATTGCCTTATATTCATCAAACTCATCGGGAGTAATAAATTGTTTTACAGGTAAATGTTTTTTACTTGGTTGTAAGTACTGACCAATTGTAACAACATCTACATCAGCATTTCTAAGGTCATGCAAGGTTTCAACAACTTCATCACGAGTTTCTCCCAAACCTAACATTATACCGCTTTTAGTACGTCTTTGGCCTTGATTTTTTAAATACTTGAGCACACCAAGGCTTCTATCGTATTTTGCCTGAATACGTACTTCGCGTGTTAAACGCCTAACGGTTTCAACATTATGAGAAATAACTTCTGGAGTTACTTCAAGAATTCTGTTTAAGTGTTGTTCTATACCTTGAAAATCAGGGATAAGTGTTTCCATGGTAATTTCAGGATTCATTCTCCGAACGGCTTTAATGGTTTCTGCCCATAAGATGCTACCCATATCTTTCAAATCATCACGATCTACACTAGTTAACACGGCATGTTTAATGTTCATGAGTTTTATAGATTGTGCAACTTTTTCTGGTTCGTCCCAATTTACAGTTTCAGGTCGCCCGGTTTTCACACCACAAAATCCACAAGAACGCGTGCAAATATTGCCAAGAATCATAAAAGTTGCAGTTCCTTCTCCCCAACATTCACCCATATTAGGGCAGCTTCCGGAAACACAAATAGTATTTAAATTGTATTTTTCTACTAAACCACGAAGTTCAGTGTATTTCTTCCCAGTAGGAAGTTTTACACGTAACCATTTAGGTTTTGGTTGACGTTTGGTTAATATGTTTGAAGCAGTATTAGAATCCATTTTTCAATTTCAGTTCACAAAGATACAAAGTATTCTTATTAAAACAGCCTATAAAGTAGTGAGGTACCATACACTAAAACCTATTAAAAATAATATTCCAGACCAACTTAAAATATGAAGTTTTAAAGTAGGATGCCACTCTTTAGGAGTATGTTTACTACTAATAAGTTTGTAATTTATTATGGCATAGAAAGGAGCTGTTAAAAATGATAAAATAGTTGCTATTTTCACTAATAATCCCATTTCTGAAGCAAATGCAAAAAAGATAATTATAGTACCTATAACCAAAATAAGTATCCAAAACAGATATCCTTTCTTAAAATTGTTATTAAATAGTAATTGTGTGGTCTTGTGCATTGCTCTTGGAGATGCATCTAAAATGGTTAATGTTGTGCTAAACATTGTAGTAAAAGCTGCGATACCAATAATTATATAAGCCCAATTACCCAGACTTATGCTGTACATTTTTAAAAGCTGATTGGAAAATTCCCCAGCAGCGTTGCTAAACGTTTCTCCACTGTTAAACATAATTAAGTAGCCTAAAAAAACAAAGCCAATACCTAAAACAATGGTGCTTAAATACCCAACATTAAAATCGAAAATCGCTGATTTAGTATTGAATTCTGAATCCGTTTTCTTTTTTTCAATAGTCCAAAGTGAATGAAATACCGATATATCCAAAGGTGCTGGCATCCAACCCATAAAAGCTATTAAAAAGGCGATTTCAAAACTATTATCTGGAAGAATTTGAGTAAATGAAATTGACTGCTCATTATTTAATAAAGCAGCACCTACAGCTGCAAGCGTACTGATTGTTAACACAATTATTATAATCTTCATTAAATTATCTAACAATTTGTATTTGCCTACAATTAAAAGGCTAAAACAGATAAAAAGTATGATAACGGTCCAAACTTCAATACTTACAAAATCTCCAAATAAAGACGATGCTAAACCAGCAGTAACTATGGTAACTGCTGTTTGAATGGTGAACATCGTTGCAAGTGATAACACGAAATATGCAATTAATACACCTTTTCCTAATTTTTTATAGCCATCTAATAAACTTTCGCCTGTTGCTGAAGCGTAACGTGGACCATATTGAAAAAAGGGATATTTAAATAAATTTACCAGGAGTAATGCCCAAAGCAATCCCAATCCAAATTCGGCTCCAGCTCTTGTAGATTGCACGAGATGTGATACACCAATTGCAGCACCAGCAAACAATAAACCTGGACCGAGTTTTTTAAAGCTAATCTTCATTATTTTTTCTGAATAATTTCAGAGAGTAATTTTTTTGCCCGAAGTAATTTTACTTTCACGTTGCTCATAGGTTCGTTTAATTTGTCCGAAATTTCCAGATAACTTAATTCTTGAAAGTACCGCAAGTTTATCACTTTTTGATAATGGGGTTTCAGTTTCTTAATATCACGTAGTAACTTTGATAAATTCTGTTCTGTTATAATTTTATCTTCTGGAGTTGGTGTTTCATCAATAATATCGTAAAAATGTTCTGTAGTTCCATCAGTTTCTTCATGAGAAACTGATGTTTTCTTTTTCCGAAGAAAATCTATATGAATATTTTTAGAAATAGTAAAAAGCCAGGTTTTAAACTTATAGTTTTCGTCGAAGGAATTTATTTTATCAAATGCCCGCGAAAATGTTTGAATGGTTATATCTTCGGCATCATTTTCGTTTTCGGTACGTTTTAACTGAAAGCCATAAACGTCATTCCAAAAGGTGTCTAACAAAAAGTTAAACGCTATTTGATTGTTTTCTTTAGCTTTTTTAATGGCTTTTTTTATCTCCAATGTTTTGGTTTTGAAATAAGATTTGAGATAAAGATAAAAAATTGTGAGATAATTAAAAATAAATCTAAAAAAGGTAGTAAAATTAGTGTATTGAGTTCGTCTAACTTTTTTGCTGAAAAACCAATGCTAATGTATTGAACTATAAATCTTAAGAGTATTAATATAAGCGCAATTTCCCATTTAAAAATAAATGCTAAAAGAATAATGCCTAAAACCCAAAACAGAAGTTGAGATATATAAAACAAGCCTAACATAAGTTTGTGTTTCAGCTTGTAATATTTTGAAGTTGAAATATGCCGTCTTTTTTGTTTAAACCAATCTTTAAATGAAGTTTCTGGTAAAGATTCGGTAAAGCTATCTTTAGAAAAACAAAGTGTAGTATTTAGAGAAGTTGCAACTTGATTTATAAATAAATCGTCATCACCAGATCGAATATTCATGTGCTTCATAAAACCCTTAACTTTAAAAAACTCTTCTTTTCTATACGCCAAATTGCGTCCAACTGCCATATAAGGAACACCAAATTTTATATACGAGAAATATTGAATTGCAGTAAGTAAGGTTTCGTAACGAATTAATGTGTTTAAAAACGAATGTTTAGTCTTTTTATAAGCTCCATAGCCAATTACAATAGATTTTGTATTACTAAAATGACGACTCATTTCTGCAATCCAATACTTAGAAACTGGTTTACAATCGGCATCTGTAAACAGTAAAAAATCGTTTGTAGCTACTTTTATACCAAGTGTTAAGGCATATTTTTTGTTTCCCCAAAATGCTTCAATATTTTCTACATTCACAATTTTTATATTGCTGTTTTTTTTTGCAAAACTTTCCATGATATCTAAAGTATTATCATGTGAAGCATCGTTAATTAAAACAATTTCAAAATCCGGATATTCTTGTTCTAATATTAAAGGCAGGAATTGCTGCAAATTTTCAGCTTCATTTTTTGCACAAATAATTACAGAAACAGCAATATTCTTTTGTATTTGTATTTTAGATTTTGCAAAAGCAAATCCGGGAGTAAATATTTACTGGACACATATAGGTGATGGACCACAAAAGATAAAATTTGAGGAGAATCTGGATGTTAAAAAACCAAAGAATTTATCTTTCCAATTTATGGGGTTACTAAAAAATGACGAGGTAATGAAAATGTATAAAGAGAATCCAGTAGATGTTTTTATCAATGTAAGCAAATCTGAAGGGATCCCGGTAAGTATCATGGAGGCACAACAATTTGGTATCCCAGTTGTAGCCACCTCGATAAACGGTAATGTTGAAATTGTAGATAATAGTAACGGTATTTTATTAAAGTCGGATCCCAGCCCAGAGGAAATTAGAACAGCTTTTGAACTGGTTTTGCATGGTGACTTTCATGTGAAGAGAGAACTCTCTAAAAAAAATTGGTCAACAAATTATAACGCGGTAAATAATTACCATGATTTTTACCATCAATTATAAATTGATTTAAGTTCTTAAATCTAAACAAGCAAATGATAATTAACATTAGTTTTGTGGGTTTTAAGTGAAGACAGTATGCAAGTACCAAATAAAA
Organism: Bacteroidota bacterium; assembly: GCA_022560715.1. Taxonomy (GTDB): domain Bacteria; phylum Bacteroidota; class Bacteroidia; order Flavobacteriales; family Flavobacteriaceae; genus PRS1. The sequence goes on along the minus strand of JADFSQ010000107.1, from coordinate 883 downwards.
TATACAGGAGTTTGAAAACTCAAGGAGTATTGGGAACAATAATTTATGTTCTTGAAAATAAATTTCAACTAAGATTACCTTTAGGCACAAAATTAAGGTGGAGGTTAGGTATCAGAAACGAGATCCTATTTTGGGATAAGTATTTTAAGGAAAAAGGGCTGCAATGGTCAGCAAATTATCATTTAAGGTTAGACCCAACACTTCAATTACAAGAAAATATAAGTAAATTAATACCAGAAGATAACGAAACAGTTGATATTCTGGATGTTGGGGCTGGTCCTCTTACCTATCTTGGTAAAGTGTATGAGAATAAAATCATAAAAATTACCGCTGTAGATCCACTTGCTAAAGAATACGATAAATTATTAGAAAAATATTCAGTTGATCCTTTAGTTCGAACTGAAGAGTTAGAAGCGGAAAAACTCACCAAACGTTTTGAGGAGAATTCTTTTGATTTGGTATTTGCACGTAATTGTATTGATCATTCATTCTCACCTGAAAAAGCAATTTTAGAAATGATCAAAGTGTGTAAAAGAAAGTGCTACATATTGATGATGCATATTCCGAATGAGGCTGAAAACGAGAATTATAAAGGCTTGCATCAATGGAACTTTTCTTCTGACAATGGTGAATTCATTATTTCTTCAAAGAATGATAAAGTAAATTTCTCTGATAAGTTCAGTCATTTATGTAAAGCAAAATGTATTATAACGGATGACGGTTGGTTGAGGACAGAAATTAGAAAGGAATAGGTAATTATAAAGAATTGTCCCATTAATAGGGGGCTAAGTCATGACCATCTTTAATTTCACTGAATATTTCATTGAAAATTTGATCATACTTCTTTTTTTTCTTTATAAATTTTTTTGCGTTAGCATCTGGA
>JADFSQ010000106.1 GCA_022560715.1 Bacteroidota bacterium | reverse complement strand
TGTTCTTACAGCGAAGCAGTCTGCCCCGAAAATTTGCGGGAGTCTTATGTCTTTAGTCGGACAATACTGATTAATAATCATATACAAAAGCTCCCTTTTTACCGGTTTGGTGGAATAGGGTTTTTTGTACTTTACAAGTTTTAGACCATCGTTCTTGATAGGTTTTATAATTGCTGCCATCACTTATTATTAGTTCTGGTTTTAAAGAATCTATTAATCGTTTGAGATTAATCTTTGGTGAGTTTCGTAATAAGACGATGTCAACTTTAAAAGATTTCACATTATATATTCCCAAACTATCAACTACTAAAAGATTTTTAGTGTTTAGCTTATAGACCGATTGTAAACTGTCAAAATCAGTTTTAACAATATGCTCTCCAATTTTATAATTTGTAACAATTCTATTTTTATCTATGGAGGTGTTATCCAGGTTATGATGTATTAGAAGCCGATTTTTTTGCTTAATTCCAATAATACTATTTCTGCTTTTGTGAAATACAATAAACTCATTTGTTGAAAACTTATGTTTATTATAAATAAATGCACCTTGTATCATTAGTATTGACACTAAAAAAAGCACGACAGTTCTATAACTTCTTTTTTTATAAATATTTACAAGAGCGATAAAGAACAGATAAGACACAATGACTTCTATAATTCCGAAAGAAATATTTTTGAATAGAAATTGTTCCTGATGAGAAACCCAGGTTACAAAATCATTCATCATGCCTATAATGCTTCCGTAAAGATTCGCAATAAATGATGGAAGAGTATTTAATAAGGCTAAAATAATGACAAGTATTCCGAAGCCTAAAATAAAGCCTAAAAAAGGAATTATTACCACATTTGAAATAAAAAACAAACCAGGAAACTGATGAAAATAATATAAACTCACAGGAATTACACCAAATTGAGCCGAGAGAGTTACAGTAAAAATTTGCCACAAATAGTCAATAATTTTAAATTTTGGTTTCCATAGTTTGTAAAGTATTGGCTGGATGCTAACGATTGCAAAAACAGCAAGATAACTTAACTGAAATCCAACATCGAAAAGAAAAGTAGGTTTAATGAGTAACAGTAAAAACATCGAAATAGCCAAGGTGTTATAAATATTTGTTGGTCGTTTTAAGTTTATACCAACAGCAACAATGCTAAACATTGTTACAGCACGAGTGACTGAAGCCGATAATCCTGCAATTATTGCAAAACTCCAGAGTAGAATTACTAAAAGTAGAATTTTAATGTATTTTCCATATTTAAATCGTTCAAGAGGTTTAAAAAGGAAATTTAATAATAGTAAAATAATCCCAACATGCAATCCGGAAACAGCAAGAATATGAATGACTCCAGCTTGTGTATAACTGTCGTAAATATCTTTAGAAATGTCCTGACGCTGTCCGAGCAGCAAGGCATTAATAATTGAAAGTTCGTCATCTTTAAAATTGTACAGCTTCAGATTTTTGTTAATGCGCTCTCTTAATTGTGCTGCAAATCCAAAAAGAGTATTTTTTTTAGAACTTGTTTTTAATAATTCATGATTTGTAGTTGTTAGTTGATGGTATATGTATTTTTTCTGTAGATAGTTTTTATAGTTAAATTGATGTGGATTAAGAGGAGCATTTAACTCTTTAAAATTAGAATTAGTTATTAAAATATCATCTACTTTTAAATTGGCTTTAGTTGAATCTTTTTGCACATTTAGTAAAGATTTTCCTGAAACTTTTTTAGTGTTTAGTCCAAGAATATCTATGATATATTTGTTATGATAAAGGCTGGGCTTTAAAACTTCTCTAATCCTAAAATTAATAGTATAATTTGTATCAATTGTTATGATTTCTTGTTTAGAATAATGATTCTTAAAATTCCGTTGCGTTTTTATATTTACCGTTAAAGCTCCAATACTAACAGTTGTTATAAAAATTAAAACGCCAAACCAAGCAGATTGTCTGGACTGCGATTTTACAATAAACAAGCCAATTCCTAAAGTTGATAAAAGAGCTATATTTATGTAAATAAGTGAAGTTAAATTTACAGAGATGAAGTAGCCAATAACAATACCTATAATAAGGCAAAAGGTGAGTTTAATAATTGTAAAGTTTAGCAACTTCATAACTGTAAGATAGTAAATATCTTACAGTTTATCTAAAAGCCAAAATGCGTAGAAAATTATGGAGATTATACTTAATTAATCGAATTAAATACTAATCCAGCCACCTTTTCACTTGCACCTTTACCACCCAGTTTTTTCTCTAAATCGTAATAATTAATAAAGAACGTTGTGCGTTCGTAATCGTCAAGAATTATAGTAAGCTCTTGTTTGAGGTTTTTAGTATTAAATTCATTTTGAATGAGTTCAGTAACAACTTCTTTATCCATAATTAAATTCACCAAAGAAATGTATTTAATATGTTTAACCAAACGTTTCCCTATTTGATAAGAAAACCAGCTCGATTTATAACAAACAACTTCTGGCACTTTAAAAAGTGCAGTTTCAAGAGTTGCAGTTCCTGATGTTACTAAAGCAGCAGTAGAAACACTCAACAAATCGTAAGTTTTATTGCTTACAAAATGTACGTTTGGATTATTTATAAACGGTTCATAAAAACTATACTCCTGACCTGGAGCACCTGCAATTATAAATTGATAATCTTGAAAATCATCAACAATGCTCAACATTACCGAAAGCATTTTCCGGATTTCTTGTTTTCGGCTTCCGGGCAGCAATGCAATTATAGGTTTTTCGTTTAACTCGTGCTGTGCTCTAAATTCATATTCGTCAACTTGTGTTCTATCGGCAATGGCATCTATTAATGGATGACCTACAAATTCTACGGGATAATTGTGTTTATCTACATAAAAATATTTTTCAAAAGGAAGTATCACATACATCTTATCTACGTCGCGTTTAATAGCTTTTATTCTATTTTCTTTCCAAGCCCAAATTTGAGGGGAAATATAGTAATGTGTTTTAATCCCTTTTAGTTTAGCCCATTTAGCTATACGAAGATTAAACCCAGGATAATCGATAAAAACGATTACATCTGGCTTAAATGTTGCAATATCTTGTTTACAGAATTTCAGATTTTTAGCAATGGTTCTTAAATTCATAATTACTTCAAGAAAACCCATAAAAGCCAACTCCTTATAGTGTTTTACTAGTGAGCCACTAACATTTTGCATCAAATCGCCTCCCCAAAATCTAAATTCAGCATTAAGATCTTGTCTTAACAATGCTTTCATTAGATTCGAGCCATGTAAATCTCCAGATGCTTCTCCAGCAATAATGTAATATTTCATTTATTAATAAATAATAAGTATAAATGTAAAAATAGCAATAAAAATAGTTGCCAATAATACACCTCTTGCTCTGTAATCTTGCTTCTTTTTTATAAATATAAAAAATGCAGCTAAATTTAAAATGGCACCTAAACTAATAAGTTTTCCTAAAAACCCTTCAGCGGAAGCTGTATTTATAACTGTAATAAAACTATCACTTTTTCCTAAAAGAGTAGCTGCAAAAAATAACCCTATAGCATTAGCAATTAAACCCACCGCAAAACCAATTAATACTTCTTTTTTAACCATTAAAATTCCATGTGTTTAAGTTTTGAATAAAATGATGCGCTGTAAAATCGAATTGTACGGGAACAACAGAAACATAACCGTTGCTTAAAGCCCATTCGTCAGTATCTTCTCCTTTGTCTAAATTAACAAATTTACCTGTAAGCCAATAATAATCTTTGCCTTGAGGGTTTTTACGTTTATCAAATTCTTCAATCCAATTGGCCTTAGCTTGCCTACAAATTTTTATGCCTTTTATATCCTTTTTTTCTAATTTAGGAAAATTTACATTTAGTACTATACCTTCAGGCAATCCCTTTTTTAAAACATTAATGGTTATGGTTTTAATATAATCTTCAAGCGGTTTAAAATTTGCTTCCCAATTATAATCTAAAAGCGAAAAACCAATTGCAGGAATGCCTTCTATTCCAGCTTCAATAGCTGCACTCATTGTCCCAGAATAAATGACGTTTATAGACGAATTTGAGCCATGATTAATGCCGGAAACGCATAAGTCGGGTGTTCTGTCAAGTATTTCGTGAATAGCAAGTTTAATGCAATCGGCTGGTGTCCCAGAAGTACTGTATTCTTTTTGAGGACCATTGTCAATATGTTCTTGTTTGCAGGAAAGCGTAGAATTTAAGGTTATGGCATGACCCATTCCGCTTTGAGGGTTGTCTGGAGCAACCACCACCACATCTCCAATGGTATTCATGACTTTTATTAAAGTACGAATTCCAGGAGCGGTAATGCCATCATCGTTTGTGACTAAAATCAAAGGTTTTTTAAGCATGTACTAAAAATAATTTAGTGTATAACAAAAGTAAGTAAATTCATGCTTTAATAGGCGTTTTATCTGTTTTAACAAAAAAATAATTAGATAATTTAACTTTGGCATAATATTTTCTTTATTTTAGGAGCAGATTTTGCTTAATTGAAATTAACTAGATGAAAAGGAATTATAATATTTTAATGCTAACCTTATTATTAGCATTCGCCTCTTGTAGTTTTACTACAACTACTTTTGAAGATCCTGATAAAGACAAACGTCTTATTGAGCTTATCACACATGTATTAAAGGAATTACATTTTAACCCTAAAGAAATAAATGACGAATTTTCTGAAGGCGTTTTTAATCATTATTTAAACCAAATCGACCCTTTTAAAAGATATTTTTATCTGTCAGATATTAAGGAATTTGAAGCCTATAAAACCGAAATCGATGATCAAATTCTGGATTATGATGTTGCCTTTTTTAACCTGACATATAAACGTTTATTACAGCGTATTGATGAATCTAAAGAAATTTATAAAGAAATCTTTTCACACGCTTTCGATTATACAATAGATGAAGATTTTAATACAGATTATAAGAATGTCGTGTATGTAAAATCAAAAAAGGAAATGAAAGAGCGTTGGAGAAAGCAACTTAAATTTTCTTCTATTGCAAATTATCATGACCTTGTTTTAGAAAATGAAACAGAAAGTAATAGAAAGAAAGAATTGAGTATTGAGGATTTGAATAGGATAAGTGATGTTGAGAGAGAAAGAATATTTAACCCAAAAGATGACATTGAATTTGTTTATAAAACTGAAATAGAATTAGAGATTGAAGCTCGTGAAGCGACTTTACGTTCATTGGATGAATTATATAGTTTTATAGATGATAGAGATCGTAGCGATTGGTTTACCGTATATATAAACGCTATTGTGGAGGAGTTTGATCCGCATACTTTTTATTTTGCTCCCGAAGACAAAGATCGTTTTGACGTTGCTATGTCAGGAAATTATGAAGGTATAGGAGCAAGGCTTCAAAAACGAATGGATAATATAATTATTAATGAAGTAATTTCCGGAGGTCCAGCCTGGAGGCAAAACAAATTAGAAGTTGGAGATATCATTCTAAAAGTTAGACAAGAAGATGAAGAAGAAGCAGTAAATGTTGTTGGTATGCGTCTGTCAGATGCTATAAAATTTATTAAAGGACCAAAAGGAACCAATGTTATATTAACACTTAAGAAAGTAGATGGTACTATTGAAGATTTATCTATTACTCGTGATATTGTAGAGCTTGAAGAAACCTATGCAAAATCATCGACTGTAATTAAGGATGGCAAAACTTTTGGAGTAATTAATCTTCCAAAGTTTTATGTCAATTTTAAAGATTATAAAAAACGAAATGCAGCAAGCGATATAAAAAAGGAAATAGAACGCCTAAAAGCCCAAGGTATGCAAGGACTTGTACTCGATTTAAGAAATAATGGAGGTGGCTCATTACCAGTAGTTGTAGATTTAGCAGGATTATTTATTAAAGATGGTCCAATAGTACAAGTTAAATCTGTAGGAGAACCAAAAGATGTATTAAGAGATAGAGACAGGTCTATTATTTGGGATGGCCCATTAGTAATATTAGTTAATGAGCTTTCTGCATCAGCTTCCGAAATTCTCGCAGCAGCAATGCAAGATTATAAAAGAGCTATTGTTATAGGAAGTAAACAAACGTTTGGTAAAGGCACAGTTCAAAATGTATTAGACCTAAATCGTATGGTAAGAAACAATACTCATGGAGATATGGGAGCACTTAAGTTTACAACACAAAAATACTATAGAATTAATGGAGGCTCTGTTCAATTAAAAGGTGTTAAAAGTGATGTTGTAGTACCAGATCGCTATAGTTATATAGATATTGGCGAAAGAGATCAAGATAATCCATTGCCTTGGGATAAGATTGATGCTGCAGATTTCACCCTTTGGAATAGTTATTTCGATTACGATTCTACTATCAAAAAGAGTAAAGAGCGAATGGCAAATAGCGAACAACTTAAATTAATTGACGACAATGCACATTGGATTAAGAAAATTAGAGATAAAAATATATATTCACTTAATTATAAAACATATAAAGCTAAACTGGAACTTAATGAAGAAGAAGCTAAACGTTTCGAAAAAATATCAGATTACAAAACAAATTTAACCTTTAAGTCTTTACCTTATGAATTAGTACTTACAGAAAAAGATTCGGTTTTAAAGCTAAAACGAGAACGTTGGCATACCAATTTAAGTAAGGATGTTTATGTTGAAGAAGCTCTAAATGTATTAAACGACCTTAAAATGACTTATGGTAAAACTAAAGTTGTAGATTCAAATACTATCAAGGATTAAATTGTATAAATTTAA
>JADFSQ010000105.1 GCA_022560715.1 Bacteroidota bacterium | reverse complement strand
GACATTATATTAAGCGTAGTGAATTCCAAAGTGAAAAATATTTCGGCAAGTGGTGTTTCGGTAATTAGCGACACGCCAGATATCGCAAATGCAAGAATAGAATTTGAAAATGGCTGTGTAGCCAACCTTACTGCGAGTAGAATTTCATTAAAGAATATGCGTAAAACACGTTTCTTTCAAAAAGACGCTTATATTTCGGTTGATTTTTTAGAAAAAAAATGTGAAGTCGTAAAAATGCAAGATGCTCCTGAAACTCCAGGTGATTTCGATATGATTCTTCAAAATGCCGAAGGCGTAAAAAAACAAATCTATTTCGATAATCCGGAAATTTCAAATAACAATGCTATTCTGGACGAATTAGAAACTTTTGCTGATGCTATAAACAACAATACAAAACCAATTGTAACACTACATGATGGCACCGAAGCCTTACGTGTTGCAACACAAATAATAAATTGTTTTTAATAAACTCTCTTGCAAGGTTTCTACTTGTCCACCAAAGATTTATCGAAGGAGGAAAACTTTGTAGGTATAAGTAAAAAGAATGAGATACCTTTTTTAAAGGGAATGAATAAAAAACTAATAATTAACTAAAAAAGATTCCTTCCCGATAGCTATCGGGATTGGCAGGAAATAAATATGAAAAACGTAGCAGTTATTGGAGCCGGAACCATGGGAAATGGTATTGCTCATACATTTGCTCAAAGCGGATTTAAAGTACAATTGATAGATGTAAGTGAAACTGCACTTAAAAAAGGTTTAGATGTTATCTCTAAAAATCTGGACCGAATGCTGTCTAAAGAAAAAATAACTCAAGAACAAAAAGAGCAAACCCTCGGCAACATAACAACATTTACTAATATTACCGAAGGTGTAGAATATGCAAGCCTTGTGATTGAAGCTGCAACCGAAAATCTGGATTTAAAACTTAAAATTTTCAAGCAACTTGATAAAGACTGTCCAGACGATACGATTTTAGCCACAAATACATCTTCAATTTCTATTACGCAAATAGCAGCAGTAACATCTCGCCCAGAAATGGTAATAGGAATGCATTTTATGAATCCTGTTCCAATTATGAAATTGGTCGAGATTATTCGTGGTTATAATACGAGCGATGAAGTTACTAACCTGATTATGGAAATGTCTAAAACCCTTGGAAAGATTCCTGTGGAAGTAAATGATTATCCTGGATTTGTTGCCAACCGCATTTTAATGCCAATGATTAACGAATCTATCGAAACACTATACAATGGTGTTGCTACTGTACAAAACATTGATACTGTTATGAAACTCGGAATGGCACATCCTATGGGACCATTACAGCTTGCAGATTTTATTGGATTAGACATCTGTTTATCAATCTTAAATGTCATGTACGACGGATTTAAAAATCCTAAATACGCTCCTTGTCCATTATTAGTAAACATGGTAGCAGCTGGAAAATTAGGCATCAAGTCTGGTGAAGGTTTTTATGACTATTCTGAAAGCAGAAGAGCTGAAAAAGTAGCTAAACAATTTTCATAACAATACTTTGGCTAAAGTAATTCCATTTAGAGCAGTTCGTCCAACTCGAGACAAAGTAAGTCTTGTAGCATCACGCTCCTATCAAACTTATACACAAACCGAACGAGAAGCTCGATTAGATTATAATCCATTTTCTTTTTTACATATTCTAAATCCAGGCTACAAATATGATAAAGAGATATCTGGAAGTGAACGTTTTACTTTAGTGAGAAATCGGTATTTGGAATTTAAAGAAGATAAAATATTTATTCAGGACAAGGAAGCATCGTATTATATCTACAAAATTGTAAATCGAGAAGGTCAAGTCTTTAATGGTATTATAGCTGCTACAAGTACTGAAGATTATGAAAATAATATCATTAAAAAACATGAGGACACCATAGAATATCGCGAAAGTATTTTTAAAGATTATTTAAAAACTGTTGGTTTTAATGCAGAACCTGTACTCCTTACCTATCCTGATAATCCTGAATTGGCAAAATTAATTTCAAACGCACAACAACAACGTGCCGAATTTGAATTTACCACCACATACCGAGATACACATTATTTATGGATTGTAAACCAACTGGAAACTATTAATCGTATTCAAAAAGCGTTTGAATCTATAAGCACGATTTATATTGCAGATGGTCATCATAGGTCTGCTTCCTCCTCTTTACTTTCAAAAGAGATGAAAACAGAAAATAATGAACGCTATAACTTTTTTATGAGCTATCTCATTCCAGAGTCGGATTTGCGAATTTATGAATTCAATAGATTAATAAAAGGGTTGAATGGATTGAGCAAAGAAGAATTTTTGATGCAATTAGACAGTTTATATCGTATTGAAAACAGAGGTAAAGCACTTTATCAACCCACAAAAAAGCATCATTTTAGTATGTATTTAGATGGTGAGTTTTATTCGTTGTTTTTACGAAAAAGTAATTATATCTTTAACAATGCCTTAGATGCTTTAGACACACAAATACTTTTTAAAACCATTTTAGAACCAATTTTAGGTATTTCAGATTTAAGAAATGACAACCGAATTGATTATTATTATGGCAAAAATGGATTACTAACCATTAAAAGAAAAATAGATGACGATGAATTTACCATTGGTTTCGGTTTAGTACCAATATCTATTGATGAAATGAAAGCTATCGCAGATCAAGGTTTAACAATGCCTCCAAAGAGTACATTTATTATACCCAAATTAAGAAGTGGTATCACTATTTATGAGTTTTAACAATGAATATTAAGCAAAATCTAATCAATATAAAATCTACACTTCCAGATTACATCACTTTAGTGGCTGTAAGCAAAACCAAGCCCTTGAGTGAAATTATGGAGGCTTACAATGCAGGGCAACGTGTGTTTGGTGAAAACAAAATACAGGAAATGACAGATAAATATGAGCAATTGCCAAAAGATATTCAATGGCACATGATAGGTCATGTGCAACGCAATAAGGTGAAATTTATGGCGAGTTTTGTGAGTTTAATTCATGGAGTTGACAGTTTTAAATTGCTTTCAGAAATCAATAAACAAGCACAAAAACACAATAGAATCATTAATTGCTTATTACAAATAAAAATTGCTTCTGAAGATTCTAAATTTGGATTGACTGGAAACGAAGCTTCAAGCATTTTACAATCTGAAGAATTTTCAGAATTAAAACATATAAAAGTTATTGGACTTATGGGAATGGCGAGCTTTACAGATAATAAAAATCAGATTGAACAAGAATTTAAGTGTTTAAAATCAACATTTAATGAATTAAAAAACCTTGAAACCTTAAACTTTAAACCTGAAACTTTATCAATGGGAATGAGTGACGATTATCTATTAGCAATCGATTGTGGAAGCACTATGATTCGTGTTGGAAGTAGTATATTTGGAGCAAGGAATTATAGTTAACAGTATTCAGTGTTCAGTGTTTCCGCCTCCGTTTCACTTCGGACGGACAGGCAGTGTTCAAAAAAATATATGTTAGTAAATTCGTAGGAAAACAAAATAACTCATAAACTCTACAACTCATTTACGCAATAATAGACATAGAAACCACAGGTGGAAAGTACAATGAAGAAGGTATCACCGAAATTGCAGTTTATAAATTTGATGGTCATAACATTACAGATCAATTTATAAGTTTGATAAATCCCGAAAAAGAAATTCAACCATTTGTTGTTAACCTAACTGGGATTAATAGTAATATGCTTCGAAATGCTCCAAAATTTTACGAAGTTGCGAAACGTATTATTGAGATTACTGAAAATTGTATTGTAGTCGCACATAATGCTCAATTTGACAATCGGATTTTAAAAACTGAATTTAAACGCCTAGGCTTTGAATATAAACGTAAAACACTTTGTACAGTAGCACTTGCCAAAACCCTAATACCAGGCTTGGCATCCTACAGTTTGGGAAAACTCACAAAATCTCTTGCTATCCCGGTAAGTGGTAGGCATCGTGCTGCTGGAGATGCAATGGCAACTGTAAAACTTTTTAAATTATTACTCGCCAAAGATGTCACTAAAAAAATTATTAAAGAGTCCATTAAATTAGAAACCAAATCACAGATTGAGCCAAGGTTATCCGAAATTGTTGAGCAACTGCCATCTATTACCGGAGTGTATTACATTCATAAAGCAGATGGCGAAATCATATATATTGGCAAGAGTAAGAATATTAAAAAACGTGTAAATCAGCATTTTACGAGTACAAATATTAAATCTAAAAAAATACAATTACAAATAGCAGCCGTTACTTTTGAAGATACTGGAAGCGAACTAATAGCTTTATTAAAAGAAAGTGAAGAAATAAAACGTAACAAACCCATTTTTAATCGTGCATTGAAGCGTAGCATTTTTTCTCATGGATTATACAGCTTCACTGATGCAAATGGCTATATAAATTTAAAAATAGAAATAGTAAACGGAAAAGAAATACCTATAACTACATTTTCTAATTTTCAAAGTGCAAAAAGTTTTATAACCAGAATAACTGATGAACAGCAACTTTGTCAAAAACTAAATGGCTTGTATAAAACTAAAAGGAACTGTTTTAATTACACCATAAAACAATGTTTTGGTGCTTGTATTAAAAAGGAAAGTCCTATTGATTATAATAAGCGTGTCACTAAAATTATTGACAAACATAATTTTGCCAAGCAAAGTATGGTTATTGTAGATCGTGGCAGAGCCATTGATGAACGTAGTGCCATACTCATTGAAAATGGAGTTTATAAAGGTTTTGGTTTTTACAATCTCAATTACCAGATCAATAATATAGATGTGTTACAATCTATTATTACAGTTATGGAACACAATGGAGATACTCAACATATTATTCAAAGCTATTTAAGGCGAAATAAAAGACTTAAAATTATTCAGTTAAAAGTCAATCAAGAAAATAACTAATCTTTTACTACTTTTGATTTAATGGAAAATAATAAACCACAAAAAAAATGGCAAAAAAAACTTCATGAAGTTATTTATGAAGCAGATACTCCAGCAGGAAAGTTATTTGATGTAATACTGCTTATAGTAATTTTAGCAAGTATTGCTTTTGTGATGCTAGAAAGCGTACAAAGTATCGATGAAAAATATCATAATTTTCTTAATATTTCTGAATGGGTTATAACAATACTCTTTACATTAGAGTATATTGCTAGAATCATTTCTGTAAAAAAACCGCTTAAATACATTACAAGTTTTTATGGTATTATAGATTTATTAGCTACAATACCAAAATACCTGTCTTTAATATTTGTAGGCTCTCATTCTTTAGTTGCTTTAAGAGCCTTACGATTAATGCGAATATTTCGTATTTTAAAATTAGTACAATTTATTGGAGAATCCAATAACTTTATAGTTGCTTTAAAAGCAAGTCGTGTAAGAATTGCCATTTTTATCTCCTTTATTTTAATTCTATGTACCATTCTTGGTACTGTAATGTATTTAATTGAAGACCATGACAGTGGTTTTACCAGCATTCCAGAAAGTGTTTATTGGGCAATCGTAACCCTTACAACAGTTGGTTATGGAGACATTGCTCCAGTGACACCTTTTGGACAGTTTATTGCTTCTTTAGTTATGATTTTAGGGTATGCAATTATAGTAATACCTACAGGAATTATTACTTCTGAACTGGTAAAAGATAACATGAAAAATGTGCAAACCAACACACAATCTTGTCCAAATTGTTCGGTAGCAAAGCATAGAGACAATGCCGAGTTTTGTTATAAGTGTGGTCATTTGTTGAATGAAAAATAATTACCTTATATCAATAGTTGGTCCAACTGCTATTGGTAAAACAGCATTAAGTTTAACAATTGCCAAGCATTTTAATACTGAAATTATTTCGGCAGATTCACGCCAGTTTTACAAAGAAATGAAGATTGGTACTGCTGTTCCTTCTTCGGAAGAATTATCGCAAATAAAACATCATTTTATTCATCATAAATCTATAGAAGACAATTACAATGTTGGTGCTTTTGAAAAAGAGGTTATTCAACGTTTAGATTCATTATTTAAAACACATAATGTCGTTGTTATGGTTGGTGGCTCCGGACTTTATATAGATGCTGTTACAAAAGGACTTGATTATTTTCCTGAAATAGATGCTTCCGTCAGAGAAGGTTTGAATAAAAGACTTAAAACTGAAGGTTTACATTCTTTACAAAATCAACTAAAAGGATTGGATATAGACTCTTATAACAAAATTGCAATCGATAATCCACATCGTGTCATAAGAGCTTTAGAAATTTGCATAGGCACAGGAAAACCCTATTCTTCATTTTTAAATAAAGATAAATCTAAACGGAATTTTAATGTGATTACTATTGGCTTAACAGCAGACAGAAAAATTATTTATAACAGAATTAATAAGCGTGTCGATATATTGATGCTCAATGGTTTATTGAACGAAGTAAAAGGGCTGAAAACCAAACAGCATTTAAACGCCTTAAATACTGTTGGTTACAAAGAGTTGTTTAAACATTTAAATGAAGAATGGACTTTAGATGTTGCCATTTCTGAAATTAAAAAAAATACACGACGTTTTGCCAAGCGCCAGCTTACATGGTTTAAAAAAGACAAAAGTATTTTATGGTTTGATTATGACATTGATTTTAATAAAATTATTGAGGCACTACTAAACGAATTAGAGACATAATAAAAAGTTATATTTGTTGGGATATAACGAGTTGCCATTAATTTGACCCAGACAATGAGAATTACGATTTTAACAATATTATTTCTTTCAATAAATTCTGTTTTCGGACAAAATAAGAAAGTGGAA
>JADFSQ010000104.1 GCA_022560715.1 Bacteroidota bacterium | reverse complement strand
GGACATTGAACTACATCCTGATTATAATAGTAATGGATGGATTTATTTTTCATATGCATCACCAGAAGGTGAAGGAGAAGGAGGAAATACTGCAATAATGAGAGCAAAATTAAAAGACAATAAATTAGTTGAAAATCAATTACTCTATAAAGCCAGTCCAAATTCTAAACAAGGGAGACATTTTGGCTCACGTTTAGAGTTTGATAATGAAGGTTATTTGTATTTTTCTATTGGTGAAAGAGGTAATAGAGATGAAAATCCTCAAGATATAACTCGCGATTGTGGTAAAATATATAGAATTCACGATGATGGACAAATTCCTAATGACAACCCATTTATAAACTCGCCTAATGCTAAAAAAGCTATTTATAGTTATGGTCATAGAAATCCTCAAGGTATGGTAAAACACCCGAAAACCGGAAAAATTTGGATCCATGAACACGGCCCAAAAGGTGGAGACGAAATCAATATCATTCAAAAAGGAAAAAACTTTGGTTGGCCAAAAATTAGTTATGGCGTCAATTATAGTGGTACAAAATTTACCGAACACACTTCATTACCAAATATGGAGCAACCTCTTTTTTATTGGACTCCTTCTATTGCGCCAAGTGGAATGACATTTGTAACCAGTGATATTTATCCAGAATGGAAAGATAATTTACTAGTTGGTTCATTAAAATTTAAATATTTAGAACGTTTAGAATTTAAAAACAATAAAGTAATAAAACGTGAAAAATTATTTGAAGGAATGGGTCGTGTTAGAAATGTAAGGCAAGGTCCAGATGGCTATATTTATATAGCAATGGAAGGTGTTGGTATCGTAAAGATTAATCCGAAAAAATAAACCACTACCGACTAAAGTGTCATCGGTTTGACAATGAATGAAATTCGTTTCAGTATGAAGCTCATATAACCTTAGTTCGACCTAATATTTGTTTACAGTTTAGATGAATTTTTATTCAATTCGAAGTCAGAAGACCGAAGTCGGATGTTCACTTCGGTTTTCCGACTTATAACCCTGAAATATTTTTGAAGCTAAAACAATATCCAAAAGTGCATAATTTTAACTATTTTTGAGACCAATAAATATTAAGAAACATCCATAACTAAATCTCGAAATACAAGGGAATTATTATAGGATGTTTCATCTAACCGTTGAAGAACAATAGATTTAGACACATGAAAGTATTTTTAGTTGTATGCATAGCCTTAATTTCTACACTATTTATTAATAATAAACAGGACGACACATTAAAAGAAAGTATCAAACGTGGAAACGAAATATATTCCGATTTCTGTATGTCTTGCCATTTACCTTCAGGAAAAGGTATTGCTAACGTGTTTCCACCATTAGAAAATTCAGATTTTTTGATGGAAAAACGAGACGAAAGCATTAGAAGTATAAAATTTGGTCTTAACAAAGAAATAACTGTTAATGGAAAAAAATATAATGGATTTATGGCAGCTTTAGGTTTATCTGACCAAGAAGTTGCAGATGTTATGAATTATATTACAAACAGTTGGGGAAATAAAAATGGTGAAATAATTACCATCGAAGAAGTTTCTAATATCAAAAAAATAAATTGATAACTATTTGCCTAAATTTGCAATACTAATTATAAAAATTTATCATGCTTATTATAGGTATTGCTGGAGGAACAGGTTGTGGTAAAACTACAGTTGTAAATCAAATATTAAAGGAGCTTCCTGAAGGTGTAGTTGGCGTTATTTCTCAAGATTCATATTATACAGACACATCTCACTTAACGTATGAAGAACGTATAAAAATAAATTTTGATCACCCAAGATCCATAGATTTCAAATTATTGGTTTCACATTTAAAAGAACTTAAAAAAAATAATCCAATACATCAACCCATTTATTCGTTTGTAAAGCACAATAGAACAGGTGATACTATTTTAACACATCCAAGAAAAGTAATGATTGTTGAAGGTATTTTAATTCTAACAAATCCCAAATTAAGAGATATGTTCGATATAAAAATATTTGTACATGCCGACAGTGATGAGCGCTTAATACGTCGTTTAAAACGTGATATAGCTGAACGCGGAAGAAGTCTCAAGGAAGTATTATCTCGTTATCAGAATACTTTAAAACCTATGCATGACCAATTTATTGAACCTACAAAAGAGTTTGCTGACATCATTATTCCAAATAACAATTACAATACGGTTGCAGTAGATATCGTAAGAACAATTATTAACGAAAAATTATAAATGCCTAAATCTCAACAAAAATATAAGCGGTATTTAAAGCCATTTAAAAATATATTCCTCCTCATTTTAATTATGTTCTCTATTTGGATGCTTTTTTTTGATAGCAATTCGTGGTTTATTCATAACGAATTAAATAATGACATTAAAGATCTTGAAGAAGAAAAAGAATATTATAAAAGAGAGCAGGAGAAAGATAACAAAGAAATAGAAAAATTGAGCAATGATAAAGGTTTAGAAAAATATGGACGTGAGGAGTATTATATGAAAAAAGATAATGAAGAAATTTACTTAATCGAATACGAAGATAGCATTTCAAAACAGAAAAAGGATGAGTAAATTGTTGTTTAATGAGTATAAAAGTGTTTCAGCAAAAGCCTGGAAACAAAAAATTCAATTAGATTTAAAAGGTGACGATTATAACGAGGCTTTAATTTGGAATTCTCCTGAAGGTATTGACGTAAAACCATTTTATCATGCCGATGAATTTAAAACCCTACCACAAGCTTCAAGTACTAAAGTTACTTCGTGGAAAATTTGCCAAACAGTTTATGTTTCCGATGAAGAACATGCTAATACAAAAGCATTAGATGTATTAAGTAGAGGTGCAAATAGTATAAAATTTATTATTCCGTCAGAAAATATTTCAATAGATGCACTACTAAAAGATATTGACCTTGCTTCTACTCCACTTTATTTTGTATTACAATTTCTTTCAGAAGCGTTTGTCAAAAAAATAATTGACATTCCTTCTAATTCTAAAATCCATATTAATTTAGATATTATTGGCAATCTTGCTAAATCTGGAAATTGGTATTACAACTTAAGTAAAGATCACCAGATATTAGAGTCTATTGTTTCAAAGTCGGCTTCATTGAAAACCATATTAAGTATTGATGTCTCATTATACCAAAATGCAGGAGCAAATATGATTCAGCAATTAGCTTATGCATTAGCTCATGCAAACGAATACCTAAATCATTTTGGTGAAAAAGTGGTCAATCAAATCAACTTTAATATTTCTGTTGGCACCAATTATTTCTTCGAAATTGCTAAACTTCGCGCTTTACGATTACTATGGAAAACTTTAGCTTCAGAGTACTCTTCAAACTTTTCAGACAGTCATATCTTTGCATCACCAACAAAACGAAACAAAACCATTTACGATTACAATACCAATATGTTGCGCACAACAACCGAATGTATGAGTGCCATCCTTGGTGGCGCAAATACAATTTGCAATTTACCTTACGATGCTATTTATCATAAGGACAACGAATTTGGCGAACGTATTGCACGAAATCAACTGTTAATTTTAAAGCACGAGAGTTATTTCAATAAAGTAAATAACCCAGTAGATGGTGCGTATTATATTGAAAGTTTAACGCAACAAATGGCCGAAAAAGCATTGGCATTATTCAAAAACATTGAGGTCAATGGAGGTTTTTTAAAACAACTAAAAGAAGGAACTATTCAACGGAAAATAAAAGAGAATGCTACAAAAGAACAAGAATTATTTAATGACAAAGAAGAAATTTTATTAGGTACAAACAAGCATCCAAATCCTAATGATAAAATGAAAGACGATTTGGAATTATATCCATTTATTAAAACAAGAATTAGAAAAACATTAATAGAACCCATTATAGAAAAGCGATTAGCTGAAACATTAGAACAAGAACGATTAAAAAATGAATAAACATGAAAAGAATTATAATATCTACATTAACTATTTTGCTATTTATAAGTTGTAACAAAGAGCCAAAACTTGAATACAAATATGATAACAATGACGACTTATTTAAATGTTCTTCTGTAGATATGGAACTTATTAAAGAAGCTGTTTACGCATTCGAAGAATACTTAAAAGAATATTATATTTTTCAAGGACCAAAATCTGTTCACAAAGGGTTAAATAATTACTGGAAAATTTCCATTACAAATCGTTTACCAGCTATAGAATATATAAATCTACATATAATTAAATTACGTGACATTCTCAAAAACGAAACAAGTCTTTGGATTACAAAGAATGATAAAACCATCTTAAATTTCAATCATCCTATAATGGACTGCATTAGTGAAAATCTAATAGATTCAGAGTTGAAAAATTTATTCGATTTTTTAAGAAACTCAAATACATTTAGTTCTGAAGTGTTTTTAGCTTCTCTCAAATGGGCAGACAAAAGAATTAAGGATGATAAAGCATTTGAAACATACTTGGTTTTAGACACTTTTTATGCAAGAATTTTAAATGTTGACTTTAATAATCTAGAGGAAAGTATTAAAACTAATAGAAAAAATGTTGCAAAAAAATTAAGAGAAGAAGGTTCGGAAAAAATCATTGAAAACAACCTCGAGTTATTAGAGTAAAAATGTCAAGAAAAAACCTGCAACATATTACTTTAAAGCGTGAAGCTGGATACTTGAAATCAGAAGCACAAAAATCCTTTTTAACTGCTGAAAGTATTGAAGTAAAAGCAAATTATTCTAAAGATGATATCAAAAATTTAGAACACCTCAACTTTGTAGCAGGAATCTCACCATATCTTCGTGGTCCATACAGCACAATGTATGTTCGTCGGCCTTGGACTATTAGGCAATATGCAGGTTTTAGCACAGCCGAAGATAGCAATGCGTTTTACAGACGCAATTTAAAAGCTGGTCAAAAAGGACTTTCAATAGCATTTGATCTGGCAACACATCGTGGTTATGATAGCGACCACGAACGAGTGATTGGCGATGTTGGAAAAGCAGGTGTAGCTATTGATAGTGTTGAGGATATGAAAATTCTATTCGACCAGATTCCACTCGATAAGATGAGTGTTTCAATGACTATGAATGGAGCTGTTTTACCAATCATGGCATTTTATATTGTTGCTGCCGAAGAACAAGGTGTAAAACCCGAGCAACTTTCCGGAACTATACAAAATGATGTTTTAAAGGAGTTTATGGTACGAAATACTTATATCTATCCACCTTCCTCATCTATGAAAATAGTTTCAGATATTTTAGATTATTCCAGTAAAAAAATGCCAAAATTCAACAGCATCAGTATTTCTGGCTACCATATGCAGGAAGCTGGTGCCACTTGCGATATCGAATTGGCTTATACACTTGCCGACGGTTTGGAATATATTCGCGCTGGACTTAAAGCTGGATTAAACATCGATACTTTTGCGCCACGTATTTCATTTTTTTGGGGAATTGGGATGAACCACTTTATGGAAATTGCTAAAATGAGAGCAGCACGAATGCTTTGGGCTAAAATGCTTAAACAATTCAATCCTAAAAATCCAAAGTCTTTGGTACTGCGTACACATTGTCAAACAAGTGGTTGGAGTTTAACAGAGCAAGATCCATTTAATAATGTGGCACGAACTTGTATAGAAGCTACTGCTGCTGTTTTTGGTGGAACACAATCTTTACACACAAATGCTTTAGACGAAGCTATTGCTTTACCTACCGATTTTTCTGCAAGAATTGCCAGAAATACACAAATTTATCTACAAGAAGAAACTAAAATAACTAAAACTGTCGATCCTTGGGCTGGAAGTTTTTATGTTGAAAAACTAACACATGAAATTGCACAAAAAGCCTGGCAACTTATTGAAGAGATTGAAGAACTTGGTGGCATGACTAAAGCTATTGAAGCTGGAATTCCAAAAATTAGGATAGAAGAAGCTGCAGCTCGCAAACAAGCACGTATAGATTCTGGTCAGGATATAATTGTTGGTGTTAATAAATACAGACTTGAAGAAGAAGACCCTATACAAACATTAGAAGTCGATAATCAAACAGTTCGTAGCCAACAAATAGAACGATTAAATAAAATAAAATCTGAAAGAGATAATGCTAAAGTGAAACAAGCTTTATCAAAATTAACTGAAGCGGCTAAATTTTCCTTAAATTCGAAAGATTCTAATGCTGAAGAAAATATAGAAATAAAATCAGAAGATCCCCACTTTCGTGAGGATTATAATTTACTAACTTTAGCTGTTGAAGCTGCTCGTGAACGAGCCACATTAGGCGAAATTAGCGACGCACTCGAAGTAGCATTTGGACGTTATAAAGCTCAAATAAAATCATTTAGCGGGGTGTATAGTAAAGAAATAAAAGACGATAAATCCTTTAAAAAAGCAAGAGAACTTGCCGATAAATTTGCCGAACAAGATGGTCGCAGACCACGTATCATGATTGCTAAAATGGGACAAGATGGTCACGACCGAGGCGCCAAAGTTGTCGCTACTGGTTATGCCGATGTCTGTCGGAGATTCGCCGATGAGATCGCGCGCCAAAACGCACAACCGAGGGGGAATAAGAAGCGAAAGCCGAAGAACAAAGACGGACGCCCACGTTTAACGAACGATGTTGTCCGAAGCCGATTCGAGTTGTTCGACGAATACACCGAGCGCAAACGTGATAATGGTTCGACTTACGCCGATGTTGCTGCTGACAATGATAATATGACGGCACGCGAACTCGAACATGATTGCAAGTGGTGTAGGCGCAACCTGAACCGCAGGCCGAAGGGGACATAACCGCCGCCGGGTAGTTTTCTCCGGGCCGAGGGTTTAATCCGGCAAGTTTTATTTCGCGCCGTCTGCCCCTGTATTTGTAGGGGTTGCGTTGACCATTGCTGCCGCTTCGCACCGGATTAAACCTTCACCGAGTTTAATCCGTCCGGGCGTGCCCGAAATTACGGACATGAAAAATACAACGACTATCGGCGTGGACGCCGGGCGGGGAAGAGCAACCGCCGAAATGCTCGACGTTAATGATGTCGCCGCGATGCTCTGCTGTAGCGCGAAGCACGT
>JADFSQ010000103.1 GCA_022560715.1 Bacteroidota bacterium | reverse complement strand
GAAAATACATTTGAGGAAACATTTAACAATTAAATAAAACTGCATGCAACACTGGTAATCGTTCCGCCAAAGTCGGACAGGTGCACAAACCCATAAAAAAGAGTAAAATCAACTGATTTTGACCTTTGTATTGACCTTTAGTGTTTTTAGTTATGACACTATCTCATAAATTGTGTAAGTAAAAAAATAACTCATTTCTCTAAATTTTCTTTAAAAATATTTGCATAACCGAAAGATTACATATATATTTGTAACCAATCAGTTACTTAAATCATGAGAAGAGATGTTTTTCAAGCAATAGCCGATCCAGTGAGAAGAGACATTATAGAGTTACTTGCAAATAAAACACTCACTGTAAATACTGTAGCCGAAAAATTTGATGTTAGCCGCCCTGCAATTTCAAAACATTTAAAAATCTTAAAAGAGTGCGACATAATAGTTATAACTAAAAAGGGTCGGGAACGTTTTTGTCAAATTCAACCTAAAAGCCTTATTCCTGTCTTCTTATGGATAGACCAATATCGAAATCTCTGGGATGATAGACTTGACTCTTTCGAAAATTATTTAATCAAATTACAAACTAAAACTAAAAAAATGAGTGAAACAAACAATCGAACAGTAACCTTAAAAAGAACTTTTAATGCTCCTATAAAATTAGTTTGGGAAGCCTGGACATATTGCTCAATGGTGGGGACCAAAAGGAATGAATACCAAAGTAATCGAACATGATTTTAGAGTTGGAGGTAAATGGAAATGCCAGACGGAAATGAATTCGTTTCTGAAGGTGTATATTTAGTAATTGTTGAGTTTGAAAAAATATTTTCATCTGCAAACTTCAAACCGATGACTGAAGGTGTAGAAATACAAGCATTATTTGAGAAAAATGGGGATAAGACCAATTTCACTTTTAATATTGTGCATCCAACGGAAGAATATTGTAAACAACAAGAGAAAATGGGCATTATGAATGGTTGGGGTTCGGTATTTGACAGACTGGAAACTTTTGTAAGTAGTATCTAATAAACTGTGTAAATTAAAGAATAGCTTAGTTCATGACCCAAGCTATTCTTTTACTCTCATTGGAGAATATATTTTTACTGCATGTTGCAAAACTTCTTCTTTATTAAGTGTCATTTTTTTTAGTTTCTGATGTGTAAAATAATCCATTTGTGTGGTAGCATGTTCCGCATTTACTTTTGAAGAAGACCCATAACTGTTTATAGTTTCTATTTCTACACCATCTATACCAAAACGCACTAATTCAATATAAGATTCTCCAGCAAATGCTCTATACGTTTCATCTTTTTCTTTTTTGCTATAGATAGCTGCTAAAACATCTGGAGCTCCACCAATTGGTAAATTTATGTTTGCTCTTCTATGTCTTTGTATAGTTCCTAATTCAACTTGTAAAGTTCCGTATTTAGCTAATAATTCTTCTTTTGCTTTTGTAATTCCATAAATACAATCTTCAATAGTAATTATTCCTCCTTTTTTAATACGGTTTTCATCTTTTCGTTTTTTATCTAAATGCATCCATGACAAAATATACAAAGCCGCTGTTTTATTTTTAACATCAGACTTCCTGTTCCAGGTATTTAACAATTGGATAGCATCAGCAATTTCTGGATATTCATTTGGATTTAACTGCATCATAATTTCCAGATTAGTGGCAGTTCTTGTTGTCATTACAGATGGATATTGACTGTCAAATTTAATACGTTTAAAATCAGAATAATTTAAACTGTCATACTGTGAAATCAATTCTAAAAAGCGTGTGCTTCTATTATTTTCCAATCCTTTTGATTGATAACCCATAGTTTTATTCAGTACCGTTTCTATACTATTACTCAAACTATCGGTTGCAGAAAATGGCGTGTTGTTGGTGTTAAAAACCCAACCACTTGGTGGATTTAAAACTTGGGGTAAACTGTCTAAAGGAATAATCTCTTCATTCCACAATGTTTTTGATGTATTCCCAGGCAGGACCTTGTTCCACGAATAATCAGGATTTCTAACAGGAAGTCTTCCATTACTCAAAAAATAAATATTGTCTTCCTTATCTGCATATATAATATTCAAACTAGCTAAACCTCTGATTTCGAGTGCTTTTTTAAATTCTTTAAAATTTGTAGCCTTATTCATTTCGTACCATTGTTCAGCCATTTTTATGGATTGACCTACTACAAATCGCCAGGCAAAAACACCATCATCTGTTTTAAAAGTCGGACCGTATTTACTTTCATAAATGGTCCTCTTAATTGGAATTTTAATAGGTCCAACAAGTTTTAACCAGGATCTATATTTCTTTTCTTTTAATTCCAGCCATTCGTCATCAAAAAGATACAGGTTTTCTTTTTCAGGATGCATTTCAAGTTTATAGACGTCTGAAAAATCCGCATGATTTACTGTATGTGCCCATCCTAAATTTTCGTTTACGCCATGAAAAATACAAATGCCTCCTGCAAAAGTGCCTCCTAAAATATTCATTCCCTCTTCACTAATTAAATGAGCTTCATACCAAGAATACCAACCTTCAAGTGGCTGGTGCGAATTGATTGCTAAATAGGTTTTACCATCGGTCGTTTTCCGTTTCGAAATCGCAAATGCATTAGACCCTTTTGGAATATCACTTTTTAAATTTTTTATGATGGTTCCATTCATTATTTTTGCCAAATCTTTCCCTGCATGCGAAATCTCTAAATTCCCGAGTAAATAACCCACAATGATATCTTGCCCAGTAATGGGAAATAAATTATTTAACAGAACTTCTTTTGGGTGTAAAGCGGCATAAGCATTGACACCAGCTACAAAACTTTCCAAATACGTTTTAAATTTTCCAGTAACATCTTTGTCATACTTTTTTGCTACAATCTCTTGCAATCCCATAAATTTAATTCCAAAATCTGCTACTAATCCTTCTTTTCCTTTTATTTCTCCCAACATCCCTTTACAAGCTGCCATTAGTTCTTGTAGAGTCACAAAATCGTCTTCACATTCTACCCAAGCCAAGCCATAGGCAACTTCTGCGTCAGTTTTCGCCATAATATGTGGAACTCCCCAAACATCTCGAGCAATTATAATATTTGTAAGCTCTTCACCTTCAGGATTTGAAGAACAGCCAAATAGCAGCAATACTAAAAAACTAAAATAAATGGTACGCATGGACAGCAATTTCAGTAAATATAGTAAGAAGTTTTACGTAATTTTACCTAATGATAAAAGAGATTCAACTTCGTGTTACACTTCAAGAAGAAAAGATAGCCAATATTCTTTTAAAAAAGTCTGCGAAGTTTCTCCATATCAATCCAAAAGATATTACTGGCATTAAAGTACTTCGTAAATCTATCGATGCTCGTAAAGCAATCATTATTTTCAATTATAAAGTTGCCGTTTATATTAAAGAGCAAATGACAGAATCTTCTGCTTATGAATTTAATTACAAAAATGTTTCAAAAGCGAAATCCATACATATTATTGGTTTTGGTCCAGCAGGAATGTATGCAGCTTTGCGCTGTATTGAACTTGGCTATAAACCGATTGTCTTAGAACGCGGTAAAAATGTACAAGACAGGCGTCGCGATTTAAAAGCCATAAACCGAGACCATTTTGTTAACGAAGATTCTAATTATTGCTTTGGTGAAGGTGGCGCAGGAACTTACAGTGACGGAAAATTATATACTCGTAGTTTAAAACGTGGTGATGTACGACGCATTTTCGAAAACTTGGTGTTTCATGGTGCTACGGAGCAAATTTTAATAGATGCTCATCCACATATTGGCACAAACAAACTGCCTAAAGTGGTTCAGAATATTCGGGAAACCATTTTAAAGTATGGTGGGGAAATTCATTTTGAAAGTCGCATTATTGACTTCATTATAAAAGGTAATAAAATTAAAGCCATTCAATTACAAAACAATATTGAAATGAATGTTAACCAGGTTATTTTGGCAACAGGACATTCGGCAAGAGATATTTACTATTTGTTACATAAAAAAAACATTGCACTAAAAGCAAAATCCTTTGCAATGGGAATTCGTGTTGAGCATCCACAACACATCATAGATTCTATACAATACCATTGTTCTGGAGAACGAAATGAATTATTACCTGCAGCATCCTATAATTTGGTACACCAAATAAATGGTAGAGGTGTGTATTCGTTTTGTATGTGTCCTGGCGGATTTATTGTTCCTGCAGCAACAGCAAATGGAGAAGTTGTTGTTAACGGAATGTCGCCTTCCAAACGAAATAACCCATTTGCCAATTCTGGAATCGTGGTAGAAATTAATGTAGATACTGATTTGCCAAAATACGAACGATATGGAGTTTTTAAAGGATTAGAATATCAGAAAGATTTAGAACGTTTAGCCTTTACTTCTGGTGGAAGAAATCAAACAGCTCCTGCGCAACGTTTAACCGATTTTGTTGAAGGACGTTTATCAACAAATTTGAATGAGACTTCCTACCAACCCGGATTAAAATCGGCTCCTTTACATTCTTTATTGCCGAAATTAATAGGAGGCAAATTACGAAAAGGTCTTGAAGTTTTCGGACAAAAAATGAAAGGCTACTATACTACCGAAGCTAATGTTGTTGGTGTAGAATCACGAACATCGTCTCCAATAACTATTCCGAGAAACGAAAATTTAGAACATCCTGAAATAAAAGGTTTGTTTCCTTGTGGAGAAGGTGGTGGTTATGCTGGCGGAATTGTTTCTGCAGCAATGGATGGCGAACGTTGTGCGGAAGCTGCTATTAAAGGACTATAAGCTTAACAATTAGATGCTTAAAAGACCTGTCAGGTTTTGAAAACCTGACAGGTCTAAAAATAGGCAAATCAAAAAGAACATAACCAAAAGCTAATCAGGTGATTTTTTAAGGTTAAACAAATTTTTAATCTTTATTTTACAACAAATATATCTATATTCTTGGTTCTTTGAGCGTAGTGTTTTTTTGTCTGTTTTAAAGATATTATTCCTATTTTTGCAGCATTAAATTTTTTAATTTAACTTAAAAAGAGTTCTCTCTTCAGGGAAGGCGAAAGATGTGTATGAACGCATATATATTTCCAGGTCAAGGCGCACAATTTTCAGGAATGGGTTTAGACCTATACGAACACTCACCTTTAGCACAAGAACTGTTTGAAAAAGCAAACCATATTCTCGGTTTTAATATCACAGATATTATGTTTGAAGGTTCTGCTGAAGACCTTAAACAAACCAAAGTGACACAACCAGCAATTTTCTTGCATTCTGTTATTTTAGCGAAAATTTTAGGGGACAACTTTAAACCAGATATGGTTGCCGGGCATTCGCTTGGTGAGTTTTCAGCTTTAGTTACTAATGGAGTATTAACTTTCGAAGATGGTTTAAAACTGGTATCACAACGTGCTTTGGCCATGCAAAAAGCTTGTGAAATGCAGCCAAGTACTATGGCTGCTGTTTTGGGTTTAGACGATGCTGTTGTAGAAAAAATATGTTCTGAAACAGAAGGCATTGTAGTTGCCGCAAATTATAATTGTCCTGGGCAACTCGTAATTTCGGGCGATATTGAAGCCATAAATAACGCATGTGAAACTTTAAAAGAAGAAGGTGCTCGTCGTGCTTTGGTGCTTCCTGTTGGTGGTGCATTTCATTCTCCATTAATGAAACCTGCTCGTGAAGAATTAACTGCTGCCATTGAAAATACAAGCTTTAGCAAGCCCAATTGTCCAATCTATCAAAATGTAACTGCAAAAGCTGTAACTAATGAAACAGACATAAAAGCAAATTTAATTTTACAGTTAACTTCTCCTGTTCGTTGGTCACAATCGGTTCAACAAATGATTGCGGATGGTGCAACACATTTTACCGAAGTTGGCCCAGGAAAGGTATTGCAAGGTTTGGTTAGAAAAATTAACAGAGAAGTAGAAACAGCATCAGCAATTTTTTAAATCCAAACTTAATATGAAATTATCACGACGTTCTATTTTTATTAGTTTATTAATTGTTTTTAATATTGCTATCGACCAAATTTCAAAATTTTGGGTTAGAAACTATGTTGAACTTTATCAAGAAACTCAACTTCTTGGTAATAAATTTATTCTAACCAATGTTGAAAACTCTGGTGCTTTTCTCGGAATGGGGAGTGAATTAAATCCTGCATTAAAAATAATTTTGCTACTTATATTACCTATTGCTGTTTTAGGATTTGTATTGCACTATGTGTTTAAAGACAAAACCATAGACAAGCTGTCTTTAATAGGTTTCTCTTGTATTCTTGGAGGTGGATTTGCAAACATATATGACAGAATGCTCTATGGTTCGGTAACCGATTTCTTTCATATTGATTTAGGTGGTATTTTTAGAACAGGTATTTTTAATATGGCAGATTTGTCAGTAACTACTGGAATGATACTGATAGTTACTGCAAGTTTTGTTTATAAGAAAGGTACCATTAAAAAAACTAAATGTTAGAAACAACAATTATTGGAATAATTCTTTTTTTATTAATATTCGGAATTGTTTATTTGGTTATATTTTTCCCGTTAAAATGGTTTGTTAACCCAAAAAAGTTTAAATCCATTAGACTTATTTCAACTGGAATTATTTCGCTACTAATTGTTTCATGTTTTTTATTCTATTCACCATCGAGTAATAATGAAATTGCGAAAATTAGAAAATTTGAAAAAAAGTATGAGTTAACTCTAACTGGAAAAAGAATGTTAATGTCTCACGACTTAATTTCAATATTTTCAAATAAAACTTATTTAGATACATTTAAAATCACTATTCCACGAAAACAAGGATTAATTAATGGTCGAGAAATAAAACAACGAAAAGGATATTACAAATATTTGGGAACAATCACAATTGAAAATAATAAAATTGATGTTGATTTATATTATGACAATCACGATGATGGAATCAAAGACCCTTTGAGTTGGAATGGAAAATATAAATTGTCGGAAACAACGCCTGAATAAAAAAGACGAGTAGGTAAAGGGGAATTTCACCCCTAAACCTCTCACAGAACCATACGTGATAGTCTCCCATCATACGGCTCTTCATACGCACAATTTTCATTGTTTGGTAGTACACAAGCTCTTCCTTAACA
>JADFSQ010000102.1:3461-7126 GCA_022560715.1 Bacteroidota bacterium | reverse complement strand
TAAAATATAAATCTTCTCTAAAGCGTTTTTCTTCAACTTCTTTTTGTAAGTTTTTATTTGTGGCGGCAATAATTCTTACATCAAGTTTTCGGTTTTTTGAATTCCCAACAGGCTCAATTTCGCCTTCTTGTATGGCTCTTAATAATTTGGGTTGTAATGCTAACTGAAGTTCTCCTATTTCGTCTAAAAACAAGATGCCTCAATCCGCCAATTCAAACTTTCCAATTCTGTTATTAATAGCACCAGTAAACGAGCCTTTAATATGTCCAAACAATTCACTCTCTATAAGCTCTGTAGGTATGGCAGCGCAATTTACACGTATTAAGGGTTTGTTTTTACGGTTACTGGTTATGTACGGCTTTGGCTATAAGTTCTTTTCCTGTACCTGTTTCGCCAAGTATTAGAACAGTTGCGTCAGTATTGGAGACTTGCTCGACTTGTGTAAGTACATCGCTAATTTCCATTATATTTTTAAGAACTTATACAATAATTAATACACTCATCAATATTATTAAATACTCTTATATGTATAGCTGGGTTGTGTATTAATAGATAATTATTAATCTTTGATTTTATTGGGGCCGAATTGGCAATAAAGCCAATCTTTTTGCAAAAGGTTTTTAACTGAATATCTTTTGATATCAATCTAAAACTGCTATGAATATTACTAACTACACCAAAAACATCTCGTATATCTATTACTACCGATGTAATGTTTTTGTCACAAATACTAGAAATGGAATCTATGTATTTGTTTAATTTTTCTACGGTTAAAATAGAGTTATTGTCACTACAATAAAGTTTTAAATACAAAAAACCACGGCTGTCTATATAGAAAGTTTCATTAGGATAAATATCGTTTTCAGTCTGCATAACACTATTTTAATATTTAAAATATAATTAGCAATAGTGATGCCCAAAATAAAAATACAGCAGAAAAGTTTTGTAAAATACTGATATAAAGCAATATGAAATATAAGATTATTTTTAAACGAAAAAATCAACTCACGGAATACCGTGTAAGAGTATTTAGATATTATTCTATCCACGGAATACCGATAAAAAAATTAAGACCTTACTATCCCAAATTTCTTCATGCGATCTCGTAAAGTACTAGGTTTAATATCTAATAACACAGCGGCACCTTCTTTTCCATCAATTTTCCATTGGGTTTCATTTAGAATTTTAATAATATGATTACGTTGTACCTCTACTAGTGCAGTACTACTATGCTTAATAATAGTTTTACTTTGAGGGGAGCTCTCAAACTCTTGAACTACTAAAAGGTCATGATTGGAAATAATAACAGCGCGTTCTATTAAGTTTTCTAATTCTCTAACATTTCCAGGCCATGAATAAGATTTCATTTGTTGTAGTGTTAGATCTGAAATGTGTTTTATCTCTTTCCTGTGCCTTTTACAGTATTTATTTACAAAATGATCTATTAAAACAGGAATGTCATCAATTCTTTCTCTAAGTGGGGGGATGGTTATTGGAAACACATTGAGTCTAAAATATAAATCTTCTCTAAAACGTTTTTCTTCAACTTCTTTTTTCAGGTTTTTATTGCTTGCAGCAACAATTCTTACATCTAGTTTACGAATTTCTGAACTACCAATAGGTTCAATTTCACCTTCTTGTATGGCTCTTAATAATTTGGGTTGTAATGCTAAAGGCATTTCTCCTATTTCGTCTAAAAATAGAGTACCTCCATCAGCTAACTCAAACTTGCCAATTCTATTGTTAATTGCCCCGGTAAAGGATCCCTTTATATGCCCAAATAATTCGCTTTCTACAAGTTCGTAGGGGATGGCTGCACAATTTACTCGTATTAACGAATTGTTCTTACGGTCGCTGGTATTATGTATTGCTTTCGCAATAAGCTCTTTTCCTGTGCCTGTTTCGCCAAGTATAAGAACTGTAGCATTAGTGCAGGAGACTTGCTCAACTTGTGTAAGTACATCGCTAATTTCCTGGCTGGAATATATCATGTCTTCATAACTAAAAGAAAGTGCTATTTCTTCTTTTAATGAAACGTTTTCCATTTCTAATTGATTTTTTAACTGTTCTACTTCAGCGTAAGCCTTTTGCAAATTAAGTTCGTCTCTTTTTTGTGTAGTTATATCTTGGATTATACCTGAAAAACTTATAAGCTTTCCATTTTTATAGTTGAACCTACCCTTTTCGATTATCCATCGTAATTCTTTTGTTTCTTTGATTTTGATTCTATATGTGCTACTATATTGTTGCCCAGTTTTAATACAATCTGAAAATAATTTATCATTAAAGGGAAGGTCATCAGGATGTATGATACTTCTATAATATTCATGGTTTTTATTATCTATTGATGTAATGTTAGTTATAGCATCAAAAATAGGAGAACTCTTAATAATTTTTGTTTTAAAATCAAGATTAAAACTCCCGATATTTGCAATTTCTTGAGCTAATAATAAATTTTGTTCACTTTCTTTTAATATTAGTTCATCCCGTTTTTTTTGAGTTATATCTTGGATTGTACCAAAAAAATTTGTGGGTTCTCCATTTTTATAAATCACTTCTCCTAAACCATGAATCCATTTTAATTCCTGAGTGTCTTTAGTTAAAATTCTATATACTAAATCAAACTTTTCTCCAGTTTTTAAACACTTCTTTAATGCTTTACGATTTATAGGAGTATCTTCGGGATGAGTAATTGTTCTCCAAAGGGCAAATGTTAATACACGATCCGAATCAATGCCAACAATTTTATTAAAATTAACTGAAGTTTTAGCTATTCGTGTTTTTAGATATAGATTAAAACTTCCAATTTTTGCTATTTTTTGAGCCTCTAATAAATTGTGTTCACTTTCCTTTATAATTAGTTCTGCCTTTTTACGCTCTGTAATATCTCTCCAAACACAATAAATAACTTTGTTATTTGGCTCATTATGAATGGTTGTGAGTAAAACTTCAACAGGAAAATCATCTCCATTTTTTTTGGTATGTATCCATTCAAATTTATGCGAACCCTTTTTATAAGCTAAGCGTATCATCTCATCAGCTTTTTTAAATGAATTTTTACCATCTGGCTGTATTTTTGGTGATAATTTGGAAGGATGCACGTTTAAGAATTCATTTTTAGTTGCATACCCTAACATTTTACATGTAGCAATATTACAATCAATAAAAATGTTATTTTTAATAATTAATAAAGCATCACTAGATTTATTAAAAAGATCTTTAAATTTTTTTTCACTCAATTTCAATGCATTTTCGGTTTCTTTGCGCTCGGTAATGTCTTGTATTGTGCCAACCATTCTTATTAAAGTACCATTATCATCAAACTCTAACTCGCCCAACCCATGAACCCAACATTCAATTTTGCTATTCTCCTTTATAATTCGGTATTCTTTATCAAAATTTTCATGATTTTTCAGGATGCTGTTTTCAAAATAGTCAATATAGGGATTGGTATCCCCGTCGCGCGAGGCGACTCTGGCTTTGTGGGTGGACTCCTCGGCGAAGGTGCCGCTCTCGAAAGTGGACAGGGTCAGGACCGACGGCGTGTAAGCGTCCGAAGTCAACTTCAACGCCGATTTAATGATCATGTCCGCTTGCCTGTACGTGTCCAGGTCGAAGAACAGGTCCGGGGTGCGCATGACCCGTTTCGCCTCGTCAATTTGAGC
>JADFSQ010000102.1:0-3451 GCA_022560715.1 Bacteroidota bacterium | reverse complement strand
CAGGATGTTGTTTTCAAAATAAAGCACCATGTCTTCCTTGTCTTCCGGATGAATTAAATCAACCCAAGTATTAAAATCTCTATTAATAGCTTTGTTTAATCCAAAAATGGTATTTAAGATATCCGAGCTTGTCCAGCTAAGATTTTCAAAACCCATAATATAAGATCCAAGATTGGCAACTTCCTGTGACCTAAGCAGGTCTTTTTTATTATCCAATAATTTTTCAAGCAGTTTATTACGCTCTATTTCGGTACCAATCTTGTCGGCAAAGAGATTTATTAAGGTTTTAAAATGAATTTCTTCGGTTATGGGTTTGCTAAACAGGGCGATTAATTGACCAATAATTTGATTTTTGCTGTTATAAACAGCTATGCCAATATATCCTGTAATGTTATTTTCTTTAAGATAAGTGTCTTTACTAAAAATTTCAGCGACATCTTTAGCGAAAAAACAATAGCCTTGTTTGGAAACAATATCGCAAGGAGTGTGCAATAAATCGTAAGTAATATTAGGTAAAATGGTTTGTTTGTTAAGATAAGTTAATGAAATACTTGTGTGGTCTTCTTTAATATATTTTGAAAAAATAATATAATCGGCTTTTAAAATTTTATTTAATTCTTTTGCCAGCGTATTATAATAATCTATACCTGTTTTAAGACTTGTATTTTTTTCCAGCTGTTTAATGGTACTTTCTAAATTATATTGTATTGTAATATCATCAACAAGACTTGCGCTGCCAATTGGTTTATTGTTCTGGTCGGTGATTAGTGTATTATACCAATTGCAATAAATGGTTTTGCCTTGCTTTGTTATATTCTGGTTAAAGTTTTGTTTGCCGTTGGTATTAGAAAAAACAGTATTAAATAAGTCTTTTTTTCCAGCAGTTTTATTTTTGGGTACTATTAAATCTGTGATGTTTTTACCTATGGCTTCTTTGGAGCTGTAACCAAATATTTTTTCGGCAGCTAAATTCCATTCTTTGATAATAGATTGGGTATCAACATGAATAGCAGCCAATGGTGTATTAACGATATGTGTTTCTAACAATTGGTTTTTTTTGTACAGTTCTTTCTCTATTTTTTTACGCTCTGTTATATCATGAATAATACTCGTTACAAATTTTTGATTATTTACCTCCCAATTTGATAAAGAAAGTTGTATTGGAAATTCGGTTCCATTTTTCTTTAATCCATTATATTCATGTACTTTATTACTTACTCTTGTGGTTTTCCCTTTTTTCAGTTTTTTTAAACCTGAACTATGATTCTTCCGATATCTAATTGGTATTATTTCACGAATATTTTTATTTATTATTTCAGAATAAGAATATCCAAATAATTTTTCTGCGGCATTATTCCAAAACATAATTTGACCTTCCAAGTCTGTTGTAACAATAGCTTCTCCAGCGGTTTGATTAATAACTCTATTTAGTTCTTCACTTTCTTTAAGTTTTAGCTCTATTATTTTACGCTCGGTAATATCGGCTGTTATACCAAAAATTTGAACAGGTACTCCGTTATCCATACGATTAAAGATGGATTCTTTAGTATGAAGCCAGCGCCAATCTCCGTTTTTATATTTCATTCTGAATTGGTACTCAATTATTTCACCATCTTTTGCAGTTTGGTATCTGGGAAGTATTTCATTTTGATAGACAATAAAATCGTCAGGATACATTAATTTAGAAATAAAGTTTTCTCCAAAAGCCCGTATCTCTTTAACAGTATAGCCTAGAACTTTCGTAATGCCATGATTGCTGTACACGTTTTTTCGTTTAACAATGTCGTAAATATAAATGATGTCTGGAGATGTTTGTAGCAGCGACTCGTTAAACGCATGGCTTTCTCGAATTTCTTTTTCTGCCTGCCTGTTTTTATCTTTTTCGACTTTTAATTTAAATGCATTTTTAATGGCAGGTGTTAAGCGTACAAGATTTTCTTTAAGTATATAATCCCAGGCGCCTTTTTTAATAGAGTTTGCTGCCATTTCTTCCGAAAGGTTACCTGTTACTAAAATGAAGGGAATTTCAGGAACAAGTTTTTTTGCAATTTCCAAGGCTTTAAATCCTGTAAATTGCGGCAGATTATAATCGGATAGTATAAGATCGGGTTTATAGTTTTTTAAAGCGCTTGTAAACTCCTTTTTTGTTTCTACATGGTTTAAAATAAAATTGAATTTATTAATTATCAATTCCTCCTTGATAAGCTCAACATCCAGTACGCTATCTTCAAGTATTAATAATTTGAATTCATTCATTTTTATAATTTCTTCTATTATTTATTTGGGAATTTCGTTTAAAATTGCCCAGAACGAACCCAATTCTTTTATGGCTTTTACAAAATTTTCAAAACCCACGGGTTTAGTTACATAAGCATTTACACCAAGATTATAACTTGTTATCAGGTCGCTTTCCATTTTAGAAGAGGTAAGTATAACGACAGGAATACTTTTGAGATGGTCATTCTCTTTAATTTGTTTAATCACCTCTAATCCATCAATTTTTGGCATCTTTATATCCAGTAGAACAACAACCGGGTTGCCGTTTTCTCTGTTTTTGTATGTGCCGCGTTTAAAAAGATAATCCAGCGCTTCTTCGCCATTATTTACCACATCTACTTTATTGGCTAAATTAATTTCCTCCAGAGCAGCAAGTGTTAGCTCTATATCTTTCTGATCGTCTTCGGCTAATAGTATTCTTTTTAAACTGTTCATTTTTAATCTTCTTTTCTTGTTTAATATAACAGGGTTAATGTTAATATTTCAATTTTAGCTAATATAATGATTTTTAAATATTAGAAAGCGTAAAGAAGAAAGCAGCACCTTTGTTTATTTGTCCTTCTGCCCAGATTCTCCCTCCATGTTTTAGTATTATTTGATTTACATTTGCCAAGCCAATACCAGTACCCGGAAATTCATCAACATTATGCAAACGCTGAAAAACATCAAATATCTTAGCTACATATTTTTGATTAAAACCAACACCATTATCTTTGATAAAATAAATCGGGTTTCCGTTTGTATCTTTATCGGTTCCAATATGTATTTCAGGATTTTTGGTCTTAGCAGTAAATTTAATGGCATTTGAGATAAGATTTGTCCAAACCTGTATCATTAAAGACGCATCGGTATTAACATCAGGCATATCATCAACCCTAAAAGAGATGTTTTTTTCTTTTATTTCTAAAGAAAACAGTTTTAATGCATTATTTACTAATAAATTCATATTGCTCTTTTTCTTTTCTATTTTTTTTCTACCCAATCTGGAAAAAACGAGCAGGTCGTCTATTAAGGTGTTCATTTTCGTTGAAGAACTAATTATATGATCGATATAGCCCTGTGCTTTCTCATCAATTTTGTCTATGATATTTTTATGCAAAAGTTTAATAAATCCGTCAATATGGCGAAGTGGTTCTCGAAGGTCATGTGAAACCGAATACGAAAAAGCTTCCAG
>JADFSQ010000101.1 GCA_022560715.1 Bacteroidota bacterium | reverse complement strand
TAGGAAATCATAAAATCGTATTTCATATTAATATCAATGGCATCAATAGCTAAATCGATATGTAAGTCTCTTGAGTTTCCTTCATCATCTACTCTATCCCAATCGTAAACGCGATAGGTAATATCGCTGGTTTGTTGAATTTCAGCAAGCACTACTCCTGCGCCAATAGCATGAACACGACCAACTTCAATAAAATAAGAGTCGCCTTCTTTTACTTTATCAAAATTTAAAATTTTAGGAAGTGTTTTTTCTTCAAGATAATTTAGATACGTTTCTGGAGTTATTCTTTTATTAAAACCTATAATTAAATTTGAGCCTACATCTGCTTGCATGACATACCACATTTCGGTTTTCCCAAAAGAGTTGTGTCGTTTTGCTGCCAATTCATCGTTAGGATGTAACTGGATTGATAAGTCTTCTTTGGCATCTATAAACTTAATTAGTAACGGAAATTTATTTCCGAAGATTTTGTAATTTTTCTCTCCAATTAAATCGCCTTTAAACAGTTCTAAAAGTTCTTTTAAAGTTTTTCCTTTTAATTCACCATTAATAACTATTGAAGTATCACCATCCACATCGCTAATTTCCCAACTTTCACCAATATTTGGCAAATCGTTTTGTTTATTGAGAAGTGTTTTTAATTTTTGTCCTCCCCAAATTTTTTCTTTTAAAATGGGTTGAAACTTGAGTGGATATAATTCAAATTGCATTTAATATAAATAGATTTATACCTACAAGGTTTTGAAAACCTTGCAGGATTAGTTTATTTACCTGAATAGGTTACAAAATTTCGAGGTGTTTCAAAAAGTGTGATTTCTACATCTAATGCACTATCTAATTTCGGTTTAATTTTATTGTAAATCACTACTGCTATGTTTTCGGCAGTAGGGTTTAATTCTTTAAATTCCGGAACTTCAACATTAAGGTTTTTATGGTCGAAAGCATCTTCCACTTCGGTTTTAATAATATCTTTTAAAGTTTTAATATCTATAACATAACCTGTTTCTGTATCAATCTCGCCAGTTACACTTACAATAAGCTCGTAATTATGACCATGAAAATTTGGGTTGTTACATTTACCAAAAATCAAGGTGTTCTTTTCATCACTCCAATCTTTTCTGTACAAACGATGTGCTGCATTGAAATGCGCTTTTCTGCTAACTGTTACTCTCATCGGATAAAATGTTTATATGTTCGTAAAATTTTTCAAAAATAATTTTAAACCATTCGGTATAAATATCAGGTTGCAAAGCAATGTCAAGCTTTACGTCTTTTAATAACATCCATTTCCAATCTACAACTTCTTCATTATTAATTTCAGGTTCATCATTATATTTACCAATAAGTACATGATCGTATTCATGTTCAGTCAATCCATTATCAAAAGGTGCTTTGTATATAAATGAAATGGATTCTTTTAAATCGGTAACAAATCCCATTTCTTCTTTTAAACGACGTTTTCCTGCTTCAATATTAGGTTCTCCATCTCTTTGATGACTACAACAGGTATTTGTCCAAAGCAAAGGAGAATGATATTTACTTGAGGCCCGTTGCTGTAACAACAATTCATTTTTATCATTAAATATAAATACAGAAAAAGCACGATGCAATATCGCTTTTTCATGAGCTTCAAGTTTAGGCATCAATCCTATTTGCTCATCATTTTCATTAACAAGAATGACTTTTTCTTCTATCATGTTGTAAAAATACCAAGTAAAATTTTAAAATATGTCAATGTCTTCATAAAAATAAAAAGACCTTTAATCTATAATTCCAAATGAGGCTAATAATAGTATCTTTGCAACCGATTTGCAATAAAGAATATGAGTTTTATAAGCGAAATAAACAGACGACGAACCTTTGGTATTATTTCTCATCCTGATGCTGGAAAAACTACGCTGACCGAAAAGTTATTACTTTTTGGTGGAGCGATACAAGAAGCTGGTGCAGTAAAAAGCAACAAAATTAAAAAAACAGCTACGAGCGATTTTATGGAAATTGAGCGTCAACGTGGTATTTCTGTCTCAACTTCGGTTTTAGCGTTTGAATACAATGGCATAAAAATTAATATTTTGGACACGGCAGGACATAAGGATTTTGCTGAAGATACCTTTAGAACACTAACTGCTGTCGATAGTGTAATTGTTGTCATTGATGTTGCAAAAGGTGTTGAGAAACAAACTGAAAAATTGGTTGAAGTATGTAGAATGCGGAACATACCAATTATTGTTTTTATCAATAAAATGGATCGTGAAGGTAAAGACGCTTTCGATTTGTTGGATGAAATTGAACAAAAATTAGGATTGAGAGTTACGCCATTAAGTTTTCCTATTGGAATGGGTTACGATTTTAAAGGCATCTACAATATTTGGGAAAAGAACATAAATCTTTTTAGTGGAGATAGCAGAAAAAACATAGAAGATACTTTAGAGATTTCAGATTTAAATACTGAAGAATTAGACACACTTGTTGGTAAAACTTCGGCAGATACACTAAGAGAAGAATTAGAATTGATTGAAGGTATTTACCCGAAATTTAATAAAGACGAGTATTTAAATGGAACTTTACAACCTATATTTTTTGGTTCTGCTCTAAATAATTTTGGTGTACGTGAATTGTTGGATTGCTTTATAGAAATTGCTCCAAAACCAAGACCGAAACAAAGTGAAGAACGTTTGGTAAATCCTGAGGAAACAAAGTTTACAGGATTTGTTTTTAAAATTCACGCCAATATGGATCCTAAACACAGAGATCGTTTAGCATTTATAAAAATTGTATCGGGAGAATTTAAGCGAAACACTCCATATCTACATGTAAGGCTAAACAAGAAATTAAAGTTTTCAAGTCCAAATGCTTTTTTTGCTGAAAAGAAACAAATTGTTGACGTTTCTTTTCCCGGCGATATTGTTGGACTGCACGATACTGGGAATTTTAAAATTGGAGACACTTTAACCGAAGGTGAGATACTAAATTACCAAGGCATACCAAGTTTTTCACCAGAGCATTTTAGGTATATTAACAATGCTGATCCTTTAAAATCGAAACAACTCAATAAAGGCATTGATCAATTGATGGACGAAGGTGTTGCGCAATTATTTACTTTAGAGCTTAATGGCAGAAAAGTAATAGGAACTGTTGGTGCTTTACAATATGAAGTGATTCAATATCGATTGGAGCATGAATATGGTGCAAAATGCACTTACGAAAATCTGAATGTGCATAAAGCATGTTGGGTTGAACCTGAAGATGTTAAAAGTGAAGAATTCGCTGCCTTTAAACGTGTAAAACAACGTTTTTTAGCAAAAGACAAACAAAATCAATTGGTGTTTTTGGCAGATTCGCTATTCACTTTACAGCTTACCGAAGAAAAATATCCTACAATCAAGTTCCATTTAACATCTGAATTCAAGTAAAAAAACTTCTTTTTAAAGCGCAAACCAAATATTTATATCAATTTTATTAGCATTTATTTGTTTTTTATCTGATTTTTTATACATTTGGTCGATATATTGATTATTAATTAATTTTGTTAAATAGATTTATCGACATATTCATAACCCCAAAGATGAACTACTTATGGAAACGCTAACAAATGTTTTCAGTAATGAGGATATTACTGTAACCTTCAAACCATGTGTATGTATTCACGCAGAAAACTGTGCGAAAGAACTTTCTGAAGTTTTTAGGACTTCTATTATTCCATGGATTAATCTGGATGCATCAAAATCAAAACGAATTATTGAACAAATAAATCGTTGTCCATCTGGTGCTTTACAATATAAACTTAACAGCAAAAAGGTTAGTGCATAATCTTATGCCAAAAAAAATCCCTCTGAAATTAATCAAAGGGAATATTTTTATGCTTGTCCTGTTGGTCCAAAATTAAGAGGAATTGGTGGCTGTTCATAATCTTTAATCTCGCCATGTGCATTTTCAAACCGCTTCACATTTTCATTTAAAGCTTTAGCTAATCGTTTTGCGTGTTGTGGTGTCAAGATAATTCTTGATTTCACCTTGCTCTTTGGTGTTCCAGGCATTATATTCACAAAATCCAATACAAATTCAGAAACAGAATGATTTATGATTGCTAAGTTAGAATAAATTCCTTCAGCAATTTTTTCATCTAATTCAATATTAATCTGACCTTTTTTGGATTTATTTTTATCTTCAGCCATAATTTAATTATTAATATACTTAAATAAAATCAGCATAGATTCGATTTTCAATCATTAATCTACAACAGAATTTCCAACATCTTTTTAAGATAAATTCATTTCCTCTTTTACCTGCATCATTTCGTCAAATTCTTGTTTAGAACCAACAATAATGTTTTCGTAGTTTCTCATTCCTGTTCCAGCAGGAATTCTATGACCAACAATAACATTTTCTTTAAGTCCTTCAAGATAATCAATTTTTCCAGCAACTGCAGCTTCATTTAAAACCTT
Source organism: Bacteroidota bacterium (assembly GCA_022560715.1). Taxonomy (GTDB): domain Bacteria; phylum Bacteroidota; class Bacteroidia; order Flavobacteriales; family Flavobacteriaceae; genus PRS1. The sequence goes on along the minus strand of JADFSQ010000101.1, from coordinate 2,733 downwards.
TGTGGTTTCTTGGAAGGATGCTGCCGAAATAAATGATTTAGTTTGCAATGACGCTCTTGTAATACCTTGAAGAATTGGCATTGCAGTAGCGGGTTTTGCATCTATAGCTACAGCAAGTTTTTTATCTTCACGACGTAAAATAGAATTTTCATCACGTAACTCTCTGGCAGTAACCATTTGTCCAGGTTGTAGATTTTCGGAATCTCCCGCATCATCAATTATTTTCTTTCCAAAAATTCCGTCATTCTCTTCAATAAAATCTGATTTATGAACCAACTGGTTTTCCAAGAAAATAGTATCGCCCGAATCGACAATCATAACTTTACGCATCATCTGTCTAACAACAACTTCAAAATGTTTATCGTTAATTTTTACACCTTGTAATCGATACACTTCTTGTACTTCGTTAACTAAATATTGTTGTACTGCTGAAGGCCCTTTGATATTTAAAATATCATTAGGTGTAATTGAACCATCAGATAAAGGCATACCAGCTTTTACATAATCGTTTTCCTGAACAAGAATTTGATTCGATAATTTCACCAAATATTTCTTTATATCTCCAGTTTTAGATTCAATAATGATTTCTCTATTTCCTCTTTTGATTTTTCCGAAAGAAACCACACCATCAATCTCACTTACTACTGCTGGGTTAGAAGGGTTACGAGCTTCAAACAACTCAGTAACTCGTGGCAAACCACCAGTAATATCGCCAGCTTTTGAAGACTTACGAGGAATTTTTACTAAAATTTTACCAATGTTTATCTTCTCACCATCATCAATCATTAAATGCGCACCAACTGGTAAATTATAAGAACGAATTACTTCGCCTTTAGTATCTAAAATCTGTAAAGTTGGTATTAGTTTTTTGTTTCTGGATTCTGAAATTACCTTCTCTTGGAAACCTGTTTGCTCATCAATTTCTACTTGAAACGTAACACCTTGTTCAATATTCTCATATTGAATCTTACCTGAAAATTCTGAAATGATAACTCCGTTGTATGGATCCCATCGGCAAATAATATCTCCTTTTTTAAGTTTTTTACCATTTTTAACGTAAATGGTTGAACCATAAGGAATGTTATTTGTGCTTAAAACAATTCCTGTATTAACATCTAAAAGTTTAAGTTCAGAGGTTCTGGAAATTACAATGTCTATTTCATTCCCATCATTATCAGTGCCTTTAACAGTTTTTAAATCTTCAATTTCAGCTTTACCATCAAACTTAACTTGAAGTTTGTTTTCTTCTGAAATGTTTCCTGCAATACCTCCAACATGGAACGTACGAAGTGTTAATTGTGTTCCTGGTTCACCAATAGATTGTGCTGCAACTACTCCAACTGCCTCACCACGTTGCACCATTTTACCTGTTGCAAGATTACGTCCATAACACATTGCACAAATACCTTTCTTTGCTTCGCAAGTTAGAGCTGAACGCACTTCGATAGCATCTATAGGAGAATCTTGAATTGCTTTAGCTACATCATCATGAATATGACCACCTGCAGCAACCAATAATTCTTCAGTTAATGGATTATAAACATCGTATAATGAAGTTCGTCCAACAATTCTATCTTCTAAAGTTTCTACTATTTCTTCATTCTTTTTAAGTGCTTCGACAGTTACACCTCTTAATGTACCACAGTCCTCAATATTTACTATAACATCTTGAGATACATCTACTAAACGACGTGTTAAATAACCAGCATCAGCAGTTTTTAGAGCTGTATCTGCAAGTCCTTTACGAGCACCATGTGTTGAAATAAAGTATTCTAAAATTGAAAGTCCTTCTTTAAAATTAGAAAGAATAGGGTTCTCAATAATTTCACCTCCACCTGAGCTTGATTTTTTCGGCTTGGCCATCAATCCACGCATCCCAGTTAACTGTCTAATCTGTTCTTTAGATCCACGAGCACCTGAGTCAAGCATCATAAATACTGAATTGAAGCCTTGTTGGTCTTCTCTAATTCGCTTCATCGACAACTCTGTCAATTCGGCATTTGTAGATGTCCAAATATCTATCACTTGGTTATAACGCTCGTTATTGGTTATAAGTCCCATATTATAGTTTGCCTTAACAGTGTCTACTTCCTTTTTAGCAGCAGCAATCATTTCATGTTTTTCTGGTGGAATAATAATATCTCCCAGACTAAATGACAGTCCTCCCTTAAACGCAAATTTAAATCCTAATGTTTTAATTTTATCAAGGAACTCTGCTGTTTCTGGTACACTTGTCGCTTTTAAAATATCTCCAATAATATCTCTTAAAGATTTTTTAGTTAAGACTTCGTTAATATATCCAGCAATTTCTGGAACGGTTTCGTTAAATAAAACACGACCAACTGTTGTGTCTATAATTTTAAGAACTAATTCTCCTTCATCATTATAATCTTTGGTTCTAACTTTTATTGCAGCATTTAAATCTACTTTCTTTTCATTATATGCAATTGTTACTTCATCTGGAGAATAAAACGTTAGACCTTCGCCAATAACTTTAGCTTCAGGTGTCGATTTACGTAATTTGGTCATATAATACAATCCGAGCACCATATCTTGAGAAGGTACTGTAATTGGAGAACCATTTGCCGGATTTAAAATATTATGAGAAGCTAACATTAATAGTTGCGACTCAAGAATTGCTTCTGGCCCTAAAGGTAAATGAACAGCCATCTGGTCGCCATCAAAATCGGCATTAAATGCTGTACAAACTAAAGGATGTAATTGTATTGCTTT
>JADFSQ010000100.1 GCA_022560715.1 Bacteroidota bacterium | reverse complement strand
TTTAAATACTCTGCAATTTGCTTGGCAATTTTGGGTAATCCATCTTTTTTTACCAATGGTAAAATGGCTGCTTTAGTAGGTGCTAAAACTGCTGGTAATTTTAAAACGGTTCGTGAAGTTCCATTTTCTAACTCTTCTTCCTGTAATGCGTTTGAGAATACTGCTAAAAACATGCGATCCAAACCAATGGAAGTTTCAACTACATAAGGCACATAGCTCTTATTTTCCTCGTGATCGAAATACTGTAATTTTTTGCCTGAATACTCTTCGTGTGCTTTTAAATCGAAGTCTGTACGCGAATGTATGCCTTCCAATTCTTTAAATCCGAATGGAAATTTAAACTCAATATCAGTGGCAGCATCAGCATAATGTGCTAATTTTTCGTGGTCGTGAAATCGATAATTTTCTGTTCCTAATCCTAATGATAAATGCCATTTTAGTCTGACTCCTTTCCAGTGTTTGAACCATTCTTTTTGTGTTCCAGGTTTTATAAAAAACTGCATTTCCATTTGCTCAAACTCACGCATTCTAAAAATAAATTGTCGAGCAACTATTTCGTTTCTAAAGGCTTTTCCTGTTTGTGCAATCCCGAAAGGAATCTTTAATCTTCCAGATTTTTGAACATTTAAAAAGTTTACAAAAATGCCTTGTGCAGTTTCAGGACGTAAATACAAATCCATAGCAGTTTCGGCAGAAGCTCCTAATTTTGTGCCAAACATAAGATTAAACTGCTTAACCTCTGTCCAATTTTTACTTCCAGATAAAGGATCAGCAATTTCTAATTCATCAATAAGTGCTTTTACATCTGCTAAATCTTCATTCTCTAAAGATTTGCCGAGACGTTTTAAAATAGCGTCCCCTTTTTGTTTGTAGCCTAAAACTCTTGGATTGGTTGAGATAAATTCTTCTTTATTAAAAGCATTACCAAAACGTTTAGCTGCTTTTTTTATTTCTTTTTCGATTTTAGCTTCTAATTTAGCAACATAATCTTCAACCAAAACATCAGCTCTATAGCGTTTTTTAGAATCCTTATTATCAATTAACGGATCGCTAAAAGCATCAACGTGTCCTGAAGCTTTCCAAGTTGTAGGATGCATAAATATTGCAGCATCTAAACCCACAATATTTTCATGCATTTGTACCATGGCTTTCCACCAATAATCGCGAATATTGTTTTTTAACTCTACTCCGTTTTGACCATAATCGTAAACTGCACTTAATCCATCATATATTTCACTACTCTGAAACACATAACCATACTCTTTTGCATGAGAAATGACCTTCTTAAATTTATCTTCTTGATTTGACATGATACAAAAGTATAAAACCCATTGAAACTATAAGCATGTTTTTTTAGAACTATATTTCTTTTTTTAGTACTTTAAATGTTTTTAACCTATATGTTTAACTCAATCCTTAATTTATTCTTTCCGAAAGTATGCTATGCTTGTAGTCATTTATTGACTGATAATGAACTCCATATTTGTACGACTTGCAGACACAATCTGCCTGTTACCAATTATCATTTTGAAAATAATAATACAGTAGAAAAAGTGTTTTATGGACGTGTTAAAATAGAACATGCCACAGCACTTTTAAGATTTGAAAAGAAAGGGATTGTACAGCAATTAATTCATAATTTGAAATATAGAGGACATGAAACTATAGGTAAAATTTTGGGCGAATGGTTAGGAAATGAACTTAAAGACCTTGAAGCATATACTAATATAGATGTCGTAATTCCTGTGCCACTACATAAAAATAAACTACGGAAAAGAGGTTTTAATCAGGTTGCGAAATTTGGAATAGAAATTGCTAAAGCCTTAAATGCAAAATATATCGATGATGTATTAATTAAAACAACTGCAACTAAAACCCAAGTGTTTAAAAAACGAATAGCACGATGGAACGATGCTAATGAAATTTTTTCCGTAATCAATACTAACCTTATTGAAGGCAAACATATTCTGTTAGTTGATGATATTATTACATCAGGAGCTACTATTGAAGCTTGTTCTAATATATTAAATAAGGCAAAGAATATTAAAATAAGTGTTGCTACAATGGCAATTGCTTAAACCCTTTTTCGTTATACTTTTTAGCATACAAAATTACCTATATTTGTGAAAAATCTTAATAAGAAAATGCCTAAGAGTCTTTCAAATTTAATTTTTATCGTTGTTGTAAGTTTCGTTTTGGTTAATTGTGCAAATCGTGGCACACCATCTGGAGGCGAAAAAGACATTACGCCTCCTGTAATTTTAAAATCTATTCCTGAAAATTATTCGGTTAATTTCAATGCAAAGGAAATAAAAATATATTTTGACGAGTATATTAAAATTAAAGACTTACAAAAACAACTCATTATTTCTCCTCCAATGAATCCGGAACCTGAAATTACACCTTTGGGTTCGGCAAGTAAATACATTACAATTAAAATTTTTGACACGCTACAACTAAATACAACCTATGCCTTTAATTTTGGGGAAAGCATTGTAGATAACAATGAAGGAAATCCTTATCCATTTTACAGATATGTATTTTCGACTGGCGATTATATTGATTCTTTAAGTGTAAAAGGAAAAATAGTTGATGCTGTAAACCGAAAACCTGACGAGTTTGTTTCAGTATTATTGTATGAAATAGATTCTACATTTACGGATTCTATAATTTACAAACAAAAACCAAAATATATTACGAATACATTAGATAGTACAACGACTTTTAAGCTGGAAAATTTAAAGGCTGGAAACTATTTAATGATTGCTCTAAAAGAAGAAAATAACAATTATACATTTCAGCAAAAAACAGATAAAATAGGATTTCTAAAAGATTTTATAACCGTTTCTACTGATACTTCAACTGTTTACACTATAAAGCTATTTAACGAAGATATAGATTTTAAAGCAACGCGACCTAAACTAATTTCCGGAAATAAAATAGCTTTTGGATATGAAGGCGATTTCAAAAATATGAAGATTAATCTACTGTCTGAAAAACCTAACGATTATAAAAGTAAAATAACAAAAGACCAAAAAGCAGATTCGTTATTGTATTGGTACAAGCCAAAATTTGAAACCGATTCGTTATTGTTTATAGTTAGCAACACATCCTATGCAGATACTCTAACTGTTAAGTTAAGAGCGCTTGAAAAAGATTCTCTAATTATAAAATCTATTCATAACAGAACGCTTTCATTTAATAAAAATTTTGAGATTGAAGCCAATATTCCGTTAACTTCAATTGACGAAGTAAAAATAACTATTCTCGATAAAGACTCATTAAAAGTAGATTTTACAACATCTTTTGACGAATTTAACAATAGATATACCTTTTTCTTTGCCAAGAAAGAACAAGAAAGATTCAGCATACAAATGCTACCTGAAACGTTTATTGATTTTTTCGGAAATAAAAACGACACATTAAATTATTCGTTAAACACAAAACTATACTCCGATTATGGTAATGTTAGATTGATTTTGCAAAATGCTACCTATCCTTTAATTGTACAGTTAATAAACAAGAATGGCGAAGTAAAAGAAGAACAATACACTGCTAAACCAGAAGTATTAGATTTTATAAATATAAATCCTAGTGAGTATTCTGTTCGCGTTATATTTGATGAAAATGAAAATGAAAAATACGATTCTGGGAATTACCTTTTAAAAAGGCAGCCAGAACGCGTAAGTCATTTTGAAATAGACCCAGTAAGAGCAGGATGGGATATTATAGAAACATCAGTGTTTAAGGACACCTCTATTAATTCGTTTCTTTCAAAAAACAAAAATAAAGACTAAAATGCGAAGTAAATTCTTTTTTGGAATAGCCGAAGCTATTTCAACAAAAAAATTACAAGTAGATTGTTCTTTATTTTTATTCCCGAAGGGTTTTCATAACTTTTCTTATACTTTACAAAATTTTATTACATTATCTCGATAGTGCTTCAAAAACTTTGTGTCGTCTAAAAAAAGCTATGAAAATTTTGATGTGAATAAATTATTAGAGGTGTCCTTAAGGAATAATAAAACGGTCTCTATCGTCTAAAAATTTTAATTTTTCTTTAATAGTTGTTAAATGTGGTTTAGACAAAGTTGTAATTTCTATCATTTCTTCGTCTTCTTTAAAATTGGATAGCTGTTTTCCTAAAGCATCATATACTACAGAATGTCCAGGATATTCGTTATTATTTTCGTCCTTTCCTACTCTATTTACACCAATACAATAACTCATATTTTCTATAGCTCTTGCTTTAAGTAAAGCGTCCCAAGCTTCAATTCTTGGTTTTGGCCAATTGGCAACATAAATTAACATATCGTAATTTTCCACATTTCTTGACCAAACAGGAAAGCGTAAATCGTAACAAATTAAAGGACAAATTTTCCATCCTTTATAATTTACAATCAGTTTTTTAGTTCCTGAAGCAAATACTTTATGCTCTCCTACAAGAGTAAAGGTGTGACGTTTGTCATAATATTCAATTTCTCTTGAAGGATGCACAAAAAACAATCGGTTATAAAAGTTGTTGTTTTCTTTAATAATAATACTTCCTACAATTGCAGCTTGTTTTTTAACAGCGAGATATTGCATCCATTTCAAAGTATCTCCTTCCATGGTTTCGGCAACCGCTTCGGCATTCATTGTAAACCCGGTAGTAAACATTTCTGGAAGAATAATCAAATCAATATCTTCAGGAAGTGCTTCAATTTTTACTAAAAAAGGATATCTGTTCTTTAATGGATTTTCCCAAACCAAATCAGCTTGAATAATTGCTATTTTCAATTCATCTTGCATTTTATAAAAGTAATTAAATCTTGTTTAATATTTCAGCAGCTTTTTTTAAAGTATCATCTGTTTTGGCAAAACAAAAGCGAAGCATTTTATTATCTAAATTATTCTCGTTAAATACCGATATTGGTATTGAAGCAATCCCTTGTTCAATTGTTAATCGCTTTGCGAAATCTAAATCATTTTCTAAAGTAATTTCTGAATAATCCAATCCTTGAAAATACGTGCCTTTTGAAGCTGTAAATTTGAATCTGGAATCTTTAATCAAGTTTAAAAACAAATCTCTTTTCTCTTGATAAAATTCGGATAATTCCAAATAATGATTTGGTTCTTGTAAATATTCAGATAGTGCTTTTTGAATAGGATGATTTACACAAAACACATTAAACTGATGCACTTTTTTAAACTCGTCCATCAGTTCTTTTGAAGCACAGCAATAACCCATTTTCCATCCTGTGTTATGAAAGGTCTTACCAAAAGAAGCTGTTAAAAAGCTTCGTGATTTTAAATCAGAAAACAAGCAAACGCTTTGATGCTTTTCGCCATCAAAAATAATATGTTCGTAAACCTCATCACTTAATACAACGATGTTTGTGTCTTTAGTTAATTGTTGAAGTTGCAACATATCAGCTTCAGAGAAAATAGTACCACTTGGATTTTGAGGCGTGTTAATGATAATCATTTTGGTATTATCATTAATTTTTTGTTTTACTTCTTCCCAATCCACTTTATAAATTGGTGCTTTTAATTGCATCGAAATTGTTTTTCCACCATTGAGTTCAATAGCTGGTAGATAACAATCGTAAGCCGGACGAAAAATAATAACCTCATCATTCTCTCTAATAAATGCTGAAATAATTGTGTAAATGGCTTGTGTGGCTCCGGCTGTTACAGTAATTTCTGTTTCGGGATGATAACTTGTGTTGTAAAGTAATTCAAACTTTTTTGATATGGCGACTCGAAGTTCTAAAATTCCGGGCATAGGAGCATATTGGTTATAGCCAGAATTCATGGCTTTACTAACTAAGTCAATTAATTTTTTGTCACTCTTAAAATTTGGAAACCCTTGAGATAAATTAATTGCATTATGCTTATGGGCTAATTCTCCCATTAACGTAAATATGGTGATTTTTACATTTGGAAGTTTGGATGAAATATTCATAATATCTTTTTATAAACCTGAGTTCGATATAACTCAACGCTCACAGTTTTTATTGTTTTTTCGAGATGCTATTTTTTTAATTGAATGACATCCAACTTTCTAAAAACAGAAATAATAACATTTACCGCTTCTATAAAAAATTCCGGGTGAATGTTTTCATAATCATCTGTAGGCCTATGATAATCTTTATGATCTTCTACACCAAAATATAGAAAAGGAATTTTCTTTTTATGAAAAGAGCCATGATCGGAAGAGTTAGTCCAGTTCTCCTTTCCATCTTTGCCATCATGCCCTGTTAAAAGGCTTAGTTTCTCTGACTGATTAAAATTCAAAATCAAATTTTTCAACGTAGCATTATAACATGTACCGACAGCAAATAATTCGTTTTTGTCGCTTCGACTAATCATATCCATATTTAAGTTAACTTGAATATAATATAAAGGAACAATGGAATTATTTACAAAATATTTAGAACCCTTCAAGCCTAACTCTTCACTATCAAAAGCCGCCAAAATCACAGAATGTTTAGGCGGATTATTTTTAAAATACTCTGCAAAAGCAAATAATGCACTTACTCCAGACGCATCATCGTCTGCACCATTGTATATCTCGCCATTTTGAATTCCTTCGTGATCGTAATGGGCACTAATCACAATATATTTATAAGGAAAATCTGTTCCTTTTACAAATCCTAAAACATTTACACCATTATACATTTTACCTCCGCTTGTAAAAGTAAAATCCTGTTCGAAGGTTTTGCCAAGAGGGAATACTTTTAATTTCTGAAATTGATTAATAATATATTCTCGTGCTTTTGTTGAACCTCGTGTTCCAGTTCGTCTGCCTTCAAATTCATCCGAAGACAATATTTTTATATGTTGGAGTAATTGGTCTTCGTCAAAATATGCTTGGTTTTCTGAAGATTTTTGCGGAACTGTTTGTGCATTACATGGAATACTTAACAGAAAAAATAGTATTCCAAGGGTTATTATTTTATAGTTCATAAGTTATATTTGGGACTGTAGGTTTATAAATTATTTAAAGTTCGCTTTCATCAATTCCCGATTCATTCTAGCAATGGTGTCTAAAGAAATTCCTTTAGGGCATTCAATTTCGCAAGCTCCTGTATTCGTACAGTTTCCAAAACCTTCTAAATCCATTTGTGCTACCATATTCAACACACGATCGGCAGCTTCAACTTGTCCTTGTGGTAACAAAGCATATTGAGATACTTTTGCCCCAACAAACAACATTGCGCTGGAATTTTTAC
>JADFSQ010000099.1 GCA_022560715.1 Bacteroidota bacterium | reverse complement strand
GAAAGCCTATAAAGATGTAGAAGACAATGTGTGGTTGTTTCGTCCGTTAGAAAATTGTAAGCGTTTAAATATTTCATCAAAAAGACTTGCCATTCCCGAATTACCTGAAGACTATTTTATGGAAGGTTTAAAAACACTTTTGCAATTGGACAAGGACTGGATTCCAAAAAGTGAAGGTAGTTCATTATATATAAGACCTTATATTTTTGCTTCTGGAAAAGGACTCCACGCTTCTCCTGCAGATGAATATAAGTTTATAATAGTTTGTGCACCGTCCGGAGCTTACTTCTCTGGAAAGGTAAACGTATTAATTGAAGAAAAATATTCGCGTGCGGCAAATGGAGGCGTTGGATTTGCCAAAGCAGGCGGAAATTATGCAGGACAGTTTTACCCAACACAATTAGCGATAGACAAAGGGTATCATCAGGTAATTTGGACAGATGATAATACGCATGAATATATTGAAGAAGCAGGCGCAATGAATATTTTTATCAGAATTAATGATACCTTAATTACTGCTCCAACAAGTGATCGGATTTTAGATGGAATTACTCGTAAAAGCATTATAGACATTGCCAAAGACGAAGGTATTAATGTAGAGATTCGGAAAATTACAGTAAAAGAAGTAGTTGAGGCTGCTAACAACGGAACTTTAAAAGAAATGTTTGGAGCTGGTACTGCTGCGGTTCTGTCACCAATAGCTACTTTTGGTTATAAAGACCAGGATTATAATTTGCCAGAACTTGAAAATAGCTACGCTTCACTTTTAAAGAAACGAATCACAGATATTCAAACCAATAAAGCCGAAGATAAGTTTGGCTGGAGATATAAAGTATAATTCTGAATTTAGAATTCTGAATTCAGAATTGCTTTAATATTTGGTTTAAAATAATTTGGACCTTTAAGTACTTTCCCGTCTTCTCTGTAAATTGGCTGTCCATCTTCTCCTAATTTACTCATATTACTACGCTGTATTTCATTAAAAACGTCTTCAATTTTGTGTTGTAAACCATGCTCTATGATTGTACCACAAAGTATATACAACATATCACCAAGTGCGTCTGCAACCTCAACCAAATCGTTATTATTTGCTGCTTCAAGATATTCTTCGTTTTCTTCTTTCATTAAATTAAAACGCAATGTGTTTTTGGTTAAACCTAAATCAGCTTTCTGTGTTTCTCTATATCCTAATTTAAACGCTACATGAAATGCTTTTACCGCTTCAATTTTATTTTTCATCTTACTTATAATCTATTTTATTGATATAATTTATAGTTCGAAGCTTCAGCGTAGAACTACATTACTTTTTTCATCAACCAAGAAGGCACAACTTTTAATACCCATGCAATTAAAATCCAACGCTTAGAAATATACACTCTCCGTTTTTTGCGTTTTATTGCTGAATAGATTTGTTTACTTGCTTTTTCTAGGGATGCCATCCAAAAAAAATCGTCTCCCAATGCCATTCTTGTATCTACAAATCCAGGACGTATATCGGTAACAAATACTTTCTTTCCTTTTATTTCTTTGGATTTAAAATATAAAGACTCCAAATAATTTACTTGAAATGCTTTTGATGCAAAATATGCAGGTGAATGTCTATTCCCTCGCAATGAAGCAATAGACGAAATAGACACTAAATGCCCAAAACCTTGTGTTTTAAATAAAATAAAAGCTAAATCGTAAATACGAGTTGCTCCAAGCACATTGGTTTTTATAGTATCTTGTTCTTTTTGCCAATCCAACTCTGGGTTCTCGTAACCAATACCTGCAGTATGAATAATAAGGCTAACCTCTTTAAATTTGTTTACAGTTTCATAAAAAAACGCCTCTATGTCACCAATATTCTGTACATCTAATTCTTTAATAGAATAAGCGTTTGGATTTACAGCTTTAATTTCTTCTAGTAATTCAAATCGTCTTCCAGTAATTATGACATGGTAATTATCATTGACCAAAAATTGAGCAAGTTTTTTTCCAATTCCAGATGTTGCTCCAAAAACTATGGCGTTTGGCATATTATTCTTTAAATTTGTGCTAGTTAAATTTTAAGCATTAAAAATAAACAAATATGTTTAGTAAAGGTCAAATCGTTTTCGGAATTATATTTTTAATCGCCTTTATTATTATTTTGATTTTTGCGTATAGAAAAGATATTAAAATACATAAACGTCATTACAAAGGAACTATTTGGATTTTACTTGCCTTTATTGGTTTTATAGCTTTTATAGCTTTTATTAAGTTTGTTTTTGTGAAATAATACCTTTTAACTTTTTAGTTTTCTTCAGGTAAAAAACTAAAGTGCTCTGAATAGTCTAACATCTGGCTTTTAAAACTCTTTGGTTGCATTACTTTAATTGCAATAATTTCTCCAGTATCATCCATTTCTGGCACTAACACAGGATTTACAAAACCACTATATGGTGCCGATTTAAATTGTTTGTTTCGTTTTAAAACATCGGCATGAATGGCTTGATCTACTTTTACACCATAGGTTTCTACTAAGGCTTCTGCAGCAGCAAAATCTCCTTCAGATTTAATACGTTGTGTTTCTCGTAATAACTGTCCAAAAAGTTCACGAAGTTTGGCATAATCGTTAATATTAAAATAGGTTTTACCATCACGAATATTTTTTTCAATTACATTATCTTTTGCTCCTTTCTCGAAAACCCAAGCACTAACCCATTGCCTGTTACGCATGTGTGTTTGCTCTATATCGTCGCCTAATTTTAAACGGATTAATTGTGTCATCAATCCATTACGTATATAACCATCGTAAGCGGTCATGCCTAATTTTTTCCAATCTTCTACCAAGCCAAGTTCTTGTAGTTTTGGGCTGTATAAATAATACAGTCCAACTAAATCTGCACGACCTTCTTCAAGAGTTGAAGCATAATTTTTTAGTGTTTCTTTGGTTTCTCCAACTCCAGGATTTAGTTGTCCTGATGCATGACCAATAACTTCGTGAAGTGCAGTATGTAGCTTACCTGATAATTGACCAAGTTCTTTTTGCAATTGGTATTCTTCATCATCGTTTACAAATTCTTTTAAACGTCCAGGAGTTCTAGCATTGCTATAAGCATTCGTTATGTTTCCGAGAGAAACCGATTTACTTCCAACGGCAGCACGAATCCAGTTTGCGTTTGGCAAATTAACACCAATTGGCGTACTTGGTGATGCATCTCCTGCTTCACCTGCAACATTTACCACTTTATAAGTTACACCTACAACATTTTTCTTTTTGTGAGCATCCATTAAGGTAGAATTATCTTCAAACCATTGTACATTTTCAGATAAAACAGCCATTTTTTCAGACATATCAAAATCCTTAATCTGTACAATAGTTTCGTAAGAACCTCTGTAACCTAATGGATCATTATACACTTCAATAAAGCTGTTTATATAATCTATATTACCTTCGGTAGCTGCTGTCCAAGCTACATTGTAATCGTCCCAGGTTTGTAAACTTCCGGTGTCGTAATATTCAATTAATAAACCCAGAGCATCACCTTGTGCTTTATTTTCCGCAACACCTTGCGCTTTGGTTAACCATTTTACAATTTCGTCAATTGCAGAACCATATAAACCACCCGACTTATAAACACGCTCTTTTAAAACGCCATCTACTTTAACCAACTGTGAATTTAAACCATAAGACAATGGCTTATCTGGATTAGGCGATTTTTTGTTTGCATAAAAATTTTCAACATCTGCATTGGTAACATCTGGTCCATAAAAATTTACTGCTGAAAGCAAAACATTATCTACATCTTTTGCTTGATTCACTTTTTTTGCATCAACATCATTAAAAATCACATCGAACGCTACACCTTCAAATGTTGTACTCGTTTCGGTTAAAAGTGTTTTGAAATATTCTGAAGAAAATTCAGGTTTAATTTTTGCATTGCTGTAATGATGATGTATTCCATTACTAAACCAAACACGTTTTAAATAAATTTCGAAAGCATTCCAATTATCGGAAGTTTTATCGCCTTCATAAGAAGTATAAATATTTTCCAGAGCTTTTCTGATTTTTAAATTGTGTCGGTAATTTTGATCCCACATAATATCTCGTCCCGATAAGCCTGCTTGGGTAAGGTAATACACTAATTTTTGTTCTTTTAAGGTTAAGTCTTCCCAACCAGGAATTTGGTAACGTAGTATTTTTAAATCGGCAAACTGTTCGAGCAAATACGGAAAATCTTCATCGGCAGAAAGATTGGCAAATTCTTGAGTTAATTTTTCTTTTTGTGCTTCATTTTCGGTTTTACAAGACCATAAAATCACAACTGCTATTAATGTGGTAAGTACTATTTTCATTTTTATATATTTTCTTTAATAAGGCTTCGAAAATACTACAATTTGAGAGAATTTAAAATGATAAAGGTCAAAAAATTATCAATTCAAATTTATTAGCGTAAATTCTTATCTTTGGAAAAAAATTAACTTAAATGAAGGTTCTTAAATATTTATTGTTTCTGTTATTAATTCTTGGTATTGGTTTTTCAATTTACGTAGCTGTACAACCCAGTTCATTTAAAGTTATCCGAACTAGAACCATAAAAGCCCCTTCAGCAGTAATTTACAATAATGTTATCGATTTTAAAAACTGGGAAGCTTGGGTCGCTTGGGTTGAAAATGATCCTAATACAATCATTACACTTTCTGAAATTACCAAAGGCGTTGGTGGCTCTTATGCTTGGGAAGATAAAGATGGTATCGGGACAATGAAAACTATTGATGCAATTCCTAATACTTCAATAGAACAAGAATTGCAATTTGATGATTTTTATCCATCAAAAGTTAACTGGACTTTTACACCAAATGATGACAATAGTACAAATGTAACTTGGGATATTTCCGGAGAAAATTTACCATTTATGTTTAAAGCTTTTAATGTTGTAACGGGAGGAATGGAAAAACAAATTGGACCAAATTTTGAGCGTGGTTTGGAAAAATTAGATAGTATAGTTGTTAATAGTATGAAAGTATATCGCATAGAAATAAATGGTGTTACAGAATATGGTGGCGGATTTTATCTATATAAAACGACTAATGCAACAAGTAGCAATATTAGTCAGGTGATGACACAACAATACGAAAGTATTAGCAGGTTTATGAAACAAAACAGTATCGCTTTTTCTGGAATGCCTTTCACTATATATCATGATATGAATATGAAAAATGGCACCTTTATAATGAGCAATGGCATCCCTGTAAAAGAAAAAATAGTAATTACTGGAGATACTGATATTTTATGCGATTATATACCGAAATTATCTGCTTTAAAAACAACTCTAAAAGGAAACTATATTAACTTACATGAAGCGTGGGAAACAACAATGAAGTTTATTGCTGAAAACAATATTGAGCAGTCTGATATTAAACCTTTTGAAATTTATACTACTGATCCTGTTAATGTCCCAAATCCAGCCGATTGGATTACTGAAATTTATGTCCCAATAAATGAATAAATGTTTTTTTTTGAAACTTGAAACTTGAAACTTTGAACTTTGGAATTTGGAATTTGGAATTTAAAAACTATAACTTAATTTGAAACAGCTTTTACTCGTTTTTGTTGGTGGTGGTTTTGGTAGTGCACTACGATATGTTATTGGTAAATACTTAAATAATACTGAAGGATTTCCTTGGGGAACTTTTACTGTAAATATTTTAGGAAGTTTACTAATAGGAATCATTCTTGGTTTCGCAGCAAAAAACAATACACTATCTTCCAATCAAACCTTACTTTTGGCAACAGGATTTTGTGGTGGTTTTACAACATTTTCTGCCTTTGCTTACGAAAATCAAGCATTTTTAAAGTCGGGAGATTTTACAAGTTTTGCACTCTACACATTCGCAAGTTTTGTAATTGGGTTTCTTGCAGTATTTTTGGGACTTTATATTGTAAAGTAGAATATATTAACTTTGTTAACACAAGAAAAAAAATTGAAAATTATATGGAGTTTAAAAAAATTATTTTAGGATGTCTATTACTTACATTGTTTACTTGTAAGCAAAAAATTCATGTCAATAATGAAGTCATTGCCCCAAAAAACGTTATCCTTTTAATTGGTGACGGAACTGGGTTATCGCAGATTTCTTCTGCTTTCTATTTCAAAGAAACTTCGCCAAACTATGCGCGTTTTAAACATATTGGTCTTATAATCACTTCGTCTTCCAAACAAGATATTACCGACTCTGCAGCTAGTGCAACAGCGTTTGCATGTGGAATAAAAACTTACAATGGTGCTATTGGAGTAGCAGACGACTCAACAAAAGTTGAAAATATAATAGAAATAATTTCTTCTGAAAATATTAAGAGCGGTCTTATTTCTACTTCTTCCATCACTCACGCTACACCAGCAGCTTTCTATGCTCATAACATAAGTCGGAATTCGGAAGAAGAGATAGCTTTGGATTTAGTACAATCGGATATAGATTTTTTTGCTGGTGGTGGAACAGGGTTTTTTAATAATCGTAATGATGGAAGAAATTTATTGAATGAATTAAAAGAGAAAGGTTTCAGTATAGATACAACTGCATTAAGTGACGTATCTGCTCTTCAATCGTATTCAAAAGCAGCATATCTTTTAGCTCAAGATGCTATGCCAACAATCTTGAAAGGTCGTGGCGATTTTCTATCTGATGCTACTGAATTAGCAATTCAATTTCTTAGTAAAGATAAAGATAATTCCAACTTTTTTTTGATGGTCGAAGGTTCGCAGATAGATTGGGGCGGACATGCAAACGATGGAGCATACCTTCTCTCAGAACTATTTGATTTTGATGATGCCATTGGCAAAGCCCTCGATTTTGCTGAAAAAGATGGCAATACATTAGTTATTGTAACCGCAGACCATGAAACCGGAGGATTCACTTTAGCATCCACAATTAAAAAAGCGGAAGACGGCAGTGAATATAGCGACTATGCTGAAATCTCTATGACCTTTTCAACCAATGGACATTCTGCTACTTTAGTTCCTGTATTTGCTTATGGTCCAGGATCTGAAGAGTTTATAGGAATTTACGAAAACACTGAAATTTTTGATAAAATATTAAGAGTTACAAAATGGAGGAGTGGAAATTAAAAAAGCAAGTTTTGTAGTTATGCTTCTTACTCTTTTTTTATGAACTTATATAGTAAAGTGAAATGACCTTTTATTTTAAACTTGACTTTGTAAATAAAAATATCTACCTTCGTTTAACTACTGATATAATCAACTT
>JADFSQ010000098.1 GCA_022560715.1 Bacteroidota bacterium | reverse complement strand
CCTGACTTAAGGTAAATGCTGTTGTGTCCATAACTTTCAGACCTTTTTTTAACACATCATCAAAGCTAATATAATCAAATTTTATGGCTTCAGAATCTTTTTCCGGGTCAACATTGTAAATGCCATCCACACGTGTGCCTTTTAAAATAACATCTGCATGGATTTCTATAGCTCTTAATACAGCAGCAGAATCTGTTGTAAAATAAGGATTTCCAGTTCCTCCTCCAAAAATGACTACTCGCCCTTTTTCAAGATGTCTCAATGCCCTTCTGCGAATAAATGGTTCGGCTACTTCGTTAATTTTAATGGCACTTTGTAATCGTGTAGGGATGTTAGCATTTTCTAAAGCACTTTGTAATGCCAAACCATTAATAACAGTTGCAAGCATTCCCATATGGTCGGCTTGAACTCTGTCTAGTCCATTAATTGCTCCTGCTACACCTCTAAAAATATTTCCACCACCAATTACAATAGCTACTTCGATTCCTAAATCTGTAATTTGTTTAATCTCTTGAGCATATTCTGCCAGACGTTCGGGGTCTATACCATATTGTCTGTTTCCCATTAAGGCTTCACCAGAGAGTTTTAAAAGAATTCTTTTGTATTTCATTTGTTGTTTTCTGAAGTTTTACAAATATAACTCACATTTTTTTTAAATTTTAAATAACGTTGTTATTATTTTAATATCTTTATGTTCATAAAAAATGAAACATGAAAAATCAATTTAAAATTATTGCCTTAAGTGTATTCGTAGCATTTTTTGGTTGCTCATCAAGCGATGACACGCCATCTGGGAATGGTGGTGGAGACGATTTAGTAATTGAAGCTACTTACAAAGTGACTTTTGAACCTATTTTTACTGAAGAATTACATCCTATAGATTACCCTGCAAATGCTGGATTTTCTAAAGTGTTTTTATTGGTACATAGTAATACTTCATCTGTTTTCACTCTTGGAGATACTGCTTCAGCTGGATTAAAACTTTATGCGGAAGAAGGGAATTCTTCAATTTTAGTTACTGAACATACACAAACTGAAGATAATGTAAACCCTACCACTATTGTTTTAGGCACTTCAGATGTTGGACCAACAGAACCCGTAGTTTTTACTATTACAATAACACCAAGTAAGCTATTAATTAGTTTTGTTACGAAAATATCACCAAGTCCGGATTGGTTTTTAGGAGTTGATTCTTTTAGCTTAGAGAATTCTGATAATACTCTTGTAGAAAGTGTTAGTATTGGGCTATTTGCACTGGATGCAGGAACTGATGCTGGTGAGACCTATACCTCAGCTAATAGCCCAGAATTATCAGTAATAAGTATTAGAACAGGGCTTCCGTTATGGACGAATCCAAATGAAACAGGAAAAGGCTTGGGAGTTTTAAAAATTGAAAGAATTAATACAAATTAAGATTAGAATGTGATTAACCCTAAAAAGCTTCGATGTACATCGAAGCTTTAGAAATATATGATTGAATTTACTTAACCTAATGCAACACGCCCAAAAGCAATTACGCTTAAGTTAGCATCTAATGATTTTACATAATCAGCAACACTAATTTTAGAATCTTTAATAAACGCTTGATTTACTAAAGTATTATCTTTAAAGAAACGTCTTAATTTACCTTTGGCAATGTTGTCTAACATAGCTTCCGGTTTACCTTGAGTCCTTAATTGATCTTTAGCAATTTCAATTTCTTTTTCAATTACCGAAGCATCAACACCATCTTCATTAAGTGCAATCGGGTTCATTGCAGCAGCTTGCATTGCAACATCTTTTGCAACAACATCTGCACCATCTAAGTTCGCAGACAAACCAACTAAAGTCGCAATTTTATTACCTGCATGAATATAAGACCCTACATAAGGAGCTTCTACTTTTTCAAAAGCACCAATTTCTAATTTTTCTCCAATAACACCAGTTTGCTCAATTAATTTTTCTGCAACAGACATACCATTAAAATCTGCAGCTAAAAATTCTTCTTTAGAAGATTGAGACAATGCTAATTCGGCTAATTGATGAGCTAAATTTACAAAATCTTCATTTTTTCCAACAAAATCGGTTTCACAGCTCAAAACAATAGATACACCTACAGTTTTACTGTCATTTACTTTTGCAATTGCTGCACCTTCAGTCGATTCACGGTCTGCTCTTTTAGCTGCTACTTTCTGACCTTTTTTACGAAGGACTTCTATTGCTTTATCAAAATTTCCTTCCGCTTCTACTAATGCATTTTTACAATCCATCATTCCAACTCCAGTAGTTTTTCTTAATTTCATTACGTCGGCTGCTGTTATTTTTGTCATAATATTATATGATTATAATTTTAAAAAAGTCGTTAAACTAATTTCAAGAAGAAACTCATTAAACGACTATTTTACTTAATTTATGTTTCTTAGTTTTATTCTTCTTCTTGTGAAGCTACAACAGGAGCAGTTTTGGCTTCAGTTTTAGCAGTTTTTTTAGTTTCAACTTCTGCTTTAACAGTTTCTTTAGTTTCAACTTTAGCTTTAGTTTCAACCTCTGTTTTAGCTGTTTCTTTTACTTCTGCCTTAACGGTTGTGTCATTACCTTCAGTTTTGGCATTTTTTTCAGCTTTTCTTTCGGCTAATCCTTCAGCAATAGCTTCAGTTACATTTGTTAATATTTTAAGGATAGATTTAGAAGCATCATCATTTGCTGGTATTACGTAATCTACTTGTCGTGGGTCAGAGTTAGTATCTACCATTGCAAATATTGGAATGTTTAATTTTTGTGCTTCTTTAACCGCAATATGCTCACGCTTTATGTCAACTACAAATATTGCTCCAGGAAGTCGCGTCATATCAGAAATAGAACCTAAATTCTTTTCTAATTTCATTCTTAAACGATCTACTTGCAAGCGTTCTTTTTTAGAAAGCGTTAAAAATGTACCATCTTTTTTCATTCTATCGATGGTTGACATTTTTTTAACTGCTTTTCTAATCGTAACAAAGTTAGTTAACATTCCGCCAGGCCATCTTTCGGTAATGTAAGGCATATTAACATTTCCAGCTTTTTCTGAAACGATGTCTTTAGCTTGTTTTTTGGTAGCAACAAATAAAATTTTTCTGCCAGATGCTGCGATTTTGCTTAAAGCTTGAGATGCTTCTTCTAATTTTGCAACAGTTTTATAAAGGTTTATTATATGAATACCATTACGCTCCATATAAATGTAAGGAGCCATATTTGGATCCCATTTTCTTGTAAGGTGACCGAAGTGTACACCACTATCTAATAATTCTTTTACTTCTAATTTTGCCATTTGTGATAGTTTACGTTCTGTTGAATTAGCAATGATTAAGTGGCTTTTATTAAGGCCTTAACCATTTAGATGCTAAACTAAATCCTGACTTAATTGCCATGGACAACAATAACTGGTTTTTTATGCTGAACTTGTTTCAGTATCTTTTAAATTGAACTTCATTTCAGTATCTGATAGACAAATCTTGAAACGAGTTCAGGATTAACGTTTAGAGAATTGGAATTTTTTACGCGCTTTTTTCTGTCCGAATTTTTTACGCTCCACCATTCTTGGGTCTCTTGTTAATAATCCTTCAGGTTTTAAGACTTTTCTGTTTTCTTCATCTAATTCGCACATAGCACGAGAGATTGCTAAACGGATTGCTTCTGCTTGACCTGTCACACCTCCACCAAATACATTTACTTTAATATCAAAACTTTTTTCATTGTTAGTTAATGCTAACGGCTGATTTATTTTGTACTGTAAAGTTGCGGTAGGGAAGTATGTAGTTAATTCTTTTTTGTTAATCGTAATGTTTCCTTTTCCTTTTGAAACATAAATACGAGCAACTGCCGTTTTTCTACGACCAATTTTGTGAATTACTTCCATTAGTTAACTTCGTTTAAGTTAATTGTTTTTGGTTTTTGAGCTTCGTGAGAATGCTCTGGTCCAACAACAACATTTAAATTACGGAACAATGCTGCTCCTAATTTGTTTTTAGGCAACATTCCTTTAATTGATTTTTCTACTAATCTTGCAGGACTTTTTCCAAACAATTCGGTAGCAGTTAAAGTTCTTTGACCACCTGGATAACCTGTGTGACGAATATAGGTTTTGTCTTTCCACTTGTTTCCTGATAAGTTGATTTTTTCTGCGTTTATTACAATAACGTTATCTCCGCAATCAACGTGTGGTGTAAAGTTAGGTTTGTGTTTGCCTCTTAAAAGTATTGCAACTTTTGAAGCCATACGACCTAAGGTTTGTCCTTCAGCATCTACCAAAACCCATTGCTTATTTACAGTAGCTTTGTTTGCTGAAATTGTTTTGTAGCTTAATGTATCCACACTAAATAATTTTCTAATTAAACATTCCTCTCAAAAAAGAGTTTGCAAATTTACAATTATTATTTGATTAACAAATAGGAAAGAGAGTTTATTTACGACTAAATTAGAAGGTGTAAAAAGGGTATCAATGCGCTTCCAACCAATTAGCTCCAAAACCAAAATCGACATCTAACGGAACTGTTAGTTTGTATGCGTTTTCCATTTCGGTTTTTATAAGTGTTTTCATAGTTTCCAGTTCTGGTTTATAGACATCAAAAACCAATTCGTCATGTACCTGCAACAGCATTTTGGTTTTATGGTTTCCTGCTGAAAGCTTTTGGTGAATATTAATCATTGCAATTTTAATAATATCTGCAGCACTACCTTGTATTGGTGCATTTACAGCATTACGCTCGGCAGCACCACGAACAATTGCATTGGGCGAATTGATATCTTTTAAATACCTGCGACGACCCAAAACCGTTTGCACATAACCATTGTCTCGCGCAAAATCGATTTGCTCACTAATATACTTTCGTAGTTTTGGATAGGTTGTGTAATAGGTTTCAATCAATTCTTTGGCTTCACTTCGTGATAAATCAGTCTGGTTACTTAAACCAAAAGCCGAAACACCATAAATAATGCCAAAGTTTACCGTTTTCGCATTGCTACGTTGTTCACGAGTAACTTCATTAATTGGAACATTAAATACTTTTGAAGCGGTTGATGCATGAATATCTTCACCATTTTTAAAGGCTTTAATCATCGTTTCTTCTTCACTCAACGCAGCAATAATTCGTAATTCTATTTGCGAGTAATCGGCCGATAAAAGTGTGAAATCTGCGCTACGCGGAATAAATGCTTTTCTAACTTGGCGGCCACGTTCTGTACGAATAGGAATGTTTTGCAGGTTCGGATTATTACTGCTCAAACGTCCTGTTGCAGCAACGGTTTGCAAATAATCTGTATGTACTCTTCCAGTTGTTTTTTCTACCTGCAAAGGCAAAGCATCTACATAAGTGTTTTTTAGTTTTGCAAGTCCACGATAGTCTAAAATATTCTGAATAATTTTATGGTCTTTTGCTAAATAACTCAACACATCTTCAGCAGTCGAATATTGTCCAGTTTTGGTTTTTTTAGGTTTGTCAACCAACTTCATTTTATCAAACAAAATTTCGCCTAACTGTTTTGGTGAAGCAATATTAAATTCTTCGCCTGCTGCTTCATATATTTTAGAAACCACCGAATTAATGTCATTATTTAATTCTTCCGAAAGTGAATTTAAAAAGTCAGCATCAAGATTAATCCCTTCTAATTCCATATCTGCAAGCACACGAAGCAGCGGAATTTCAATCTCATCAAAGAGTTTTTGAGTATTGGCTTCGCCGAGTTCATTTTGAAAATATTGTTTTAGCTGAAGCGTAATATCTGTATCTTCAACAGCGTATTCGGTTTGTTTTTCTAACGAAACATCTCCCATCGAAAGCTGATTTTTTCCTTTCTTACCAATCAGTTCTGTAATCGAAATTGGTGTGTAATTCAAATACGTTTCAGCCAACACATCCATATTATGTCGCATATCTGGATTGATGAGGTAATGTGCTAACATGGTGTCGAATAGTTTGCCTTTTACAGCAATATTATACTTTGCCAATACCTTAATATCGTACTTTAAATTCTGACCAATTTTCTCGATGGTTTCACTTTCAAAAAACGGACGTAATTGTTCTATAAGCTCTTGTGCTACATTTTTGTTTTCTGGAAATGGTAAGTAAAACCCTTTTCCAATTTCCCAAGAAAATGCAATACCAATCAATTCTGCTGTTAAAGCGTTTAATCCTGTGGTTTCGGTATCAAAACACACCGATTTTTGTTGCATTAGGTTTTTAATGAAGAGTTTTGTCGCTAATCCAGATGCAATACTTTGGTAAAAATGTGAAGTTGTTTCCAACGTGTTTCTTCCAGAATATATTGTAGTTGTTGCTTCAGAAGTGTTTGATTCTTCGCCTCCAAATAACGAAAATTGACCTGAACCAGCAGAAGATTCTTTTTTAGAAATAAGCTTTTGCCCACTCTGTCCTGCGGACATCTCTCCCAGAGGGAGAGAATTGTCAGAGGTTTTATTGGTCGAAACGTTTTCTTCAGTTGAAAATGTTTTTAAGAAATTGTCGGTTAATCGTCTGAATTCTAATTCTTGAAAAATGTTGGTAACAGCTTCAATATCTGGTTGCGATAGTTCAAAGTCATCAAAGTTAAATTCAATTGGAACATCCAACATAATGGTAGCCAATTTTTTTGAAAGGATACCTAAATCTTTAGCAGCTTCCACTTTTTCTTTCATTTTGCCTTTCAATTCATGAGTGTTTGCCAACAAATTTTCCATGCTTCCATATTGGGCAATAAATTTTTTAGCTGTTTTTTCGCCAACACCTGGTAATCCTGGAATATTATCACTGGAATCTCCCATCATTCCTAAAAAATCAATCACTTGCTCTGGACGTTCTACTTCAAATTTTTTCTGAACTTCTGGAATTCCCCAGGTTTCATAACCGCCACCAAACATTGGTCTGTACATAAATATATTTTCGGAAACTAATTGCGCAAAATCCTTATCTGGAGTGACCATAAAAGTTTGATAACCTTCTTTTTCGGCTTTTTTAGCCAAAGTTCCAATTACATCATCAGCTTCGTAACCTTCTTTTACCATAATTGGAATGTGCATGGCTTTTAAAATATCATAGATGTACGGGACAGCAATTTTTATTGCGTCTGGCGTTGCTTCGCGATTTGCTTTGTATTCTGGGTAAGCTTCTTTTCTGGCGACGCTTCCGCCTTTATCAAAACACACAGCCAAATGGTCTGGGCGTTCACGTTTAATAACGTCTAATAATGAATTCATAAAACCCATTATAGCTGAAGTATC
>JADFSQ010000097.1 GCA_022560715.1 Bacteroidota bacterium | reverse complement strand
TAAATGGTTGACTAGAAGTTTTAATTATTGATTCTACTATCATAAAATCACCCTAGAATGCGTTCATTTAAAAAAAAGACAAACTTTTTTAAGTGACGAGAAATATTTATTTTAGCATATATTAAATAAGTTTATGGAAGCTTACGCAACTGCTTTATTATATGCTACTCCTTTTTTTATGGGTTTAGTATTGCTTGAAATTGGCTATGGCCATTATATAAAAAAACAGATGCACAACACTATGGACACGATTTCCAGTTTAAGTTCCGGATTAACCAATGTTATTAAAGATTCACTTGGAATTATTTTTATACTTGTTCCCTATCCTTTTTTATTAAAACATCTTGCGCTATTTGAAATAGAATCTACCTGGATAGTCTATTTTCTTGCGTTTATTGCTATTGATTTTGCAAGTTATTGGAATCATAGATTAAATCATAAAATAAATTACTTCTGGAATTTGCATATTATCCATCATAGTAGCGAAGAGTTTAATTTGGGTTGTGCTTTGCGTCAATCTATTTCATCTTTTTTAGGTTATGCTGCTTTGTTTCTAATTCCTGCTGTATTAATAGGAATTCCTTATGAAGTAATTGCGGTATTAACCCCTTTACATTTATTTGCTCAATTTTGGTATCATACCAAACATATTGGCAAACTTGGTGTTTTAGAATATATTATCGTTACGCCTTCGCAACATCGCGTTCATCATGCCATAAACAAAGAATACATTGATAAAAATCTGGCGGCAATTTTTTGTGTTTGGGATAGAATATTTGGCACCTTTCAAGAAGAATTAGATGATGTGCCTCCTGTTTATGGCGTTTTAAAACCTGTAAAAACCTGGAATCCGATACTAATTAATTTTATACACCTTTGGAACTTAATTAAAGATGCCTGGAGAGCAAAAAGCTGGTTAGACAAATTGCGTATTTGGTTTATGCCAACAGGTTGGAGACCAAAAGATGTGACTGAAAAATATCCTATTACAATTATTGAAGATGTATATGCTTACACCAAATTTAAAACGCCAGCATCAAATGCTTTAAAAATATGGTCAATTTATCAATATGTGATGACTATGGTCTTGCTTTTATTTATGTTCTATAACTTCGGAAACATAAGTTTTGATCTTTTACTGCTCTATGGATTGATAGTTTTTATTGGCATTTTTGGTTATACATCTTTAATGGACCAAAAGAAATACGCTATTATAGTTGAGGGAATAAGAGTTGCATTGGCATTGTACATTCTATTTTACTTCGGAGATTGGTTTGGATTAAACTCATATTTCTCTAACGGAAGCTACATAGTTGCATTTTATTATGTTACAACAATTATTGGTGCAGGATATTTTACTTATTTTGAAACTCCTCTATTAGTTGTATCAAAAAAAATAGTTTAGACAATTAAACCGTAAAATCTTATTCTTGATTTGCTTTATCCGAAGCAATTGTATTAATATCTCTGTCGAACAAATAATGACCAGATTTATTATCGCCAATAATCATTAATTTATCCAGTAATGTTTTGGCTACTGCTTCTTCTTCCAACTGTTCGGTAACATACCATTGCATAAAATTATGCACATTGTAATCTTTATGCTGAAGACATTCGTAGATAATATGATTAATTTTTTCAGTTACAAAAACTTCTTGTTCTAAAAAAGTTTCAAATAATTGGTTTAAAGACCCAAAATCGCTTCTCGGTTTATCTAAATCAGGAATAATAACCGTTGCACTACGTTCATTAATAAACTTAACCAGCTTAATCATGTGTACGCGCTCTTCTTCCGATTGTAAATAAAAGAATTCAGCTACACCACTATAGCCATTAGCATCTGCCCATGAGGCCATAGCGAGATATTGCATCGATGCGCTTGCTTCAAACTTAATCTGGTCGTTTAGCAATTTTTCAATTGAAGTGTTCATAATCGAAGTTTTAGATATTCAAAGATACTCAAAAGTTATGTGAGAAATAAATTTTAACTATTTAGATTTAACTCTACTTCTTGGCAAAAAGTTGAGATAAAATAATGATAGTCGAAACTGTAAATGTAAGCACCATTGCTATTCCTGAAAACATGACAACATATTTCATCCAAAGTAAGCCAGTCCAAAGTAAATAAATACCTCCAAAGGTTAGTATGACTGATACAAAAGGTTCAATCATTAAAAATAGTTTGAGTGTTTTGTTTAGTTTAACTATGCTTAAAAGTAAACCGACTAAAAAGAAAATAATCGACATCGACAACACATGATTATGAACAAGTGAAAGCATTTCTTTTTCGCTTTTTTTAAATTTCATAACCATAGTATCCTCATCGGTTTCATTCCCCAAATATTGTTCTTCTATACCATTTGGACTTGCTGAAGATGTTTCTCCTACAAACAACAAACCTGTATAAAAACCAATGCTTAATACGATTATAAAAGTGCCAATTAATAGTTTTAGTTCTTTGGGAAGTGTTTGTATGAGACCGTTTATTTGCATCAGATAATATTTTTATTGTGAAGAATTTTAATGGATTGCAATAATTTATTAATAGCCAATGTCATGGATTTAACAGAAATAGTAGCTCCAGAAATTGCTGCAATATTATCTCCATATACTAATTCATCGTTTTTAGTTTTCCCAATAAATTGTTTTAGCCAACGCTTACTCCCAATCTCACCACCATAATCTTCACGATAAATTAAAACTTTTGATTTCACAATTATTAAATCTTTATCAAATAAAACCAAATAATCGAATTCATCTGTTTTGCTTGCTGCTTTAGAAATATAGGCATAGCCTAAAAAATCATCTTCAGTTTTAATCTTATATAAACTTTTGGCTCTGAAACTTGTTGGTAAAGATTTTATTATTTCGGAAGGAATATCTATTTGCTGAAGTGAAAATTGTTCAGTATTAAACGTTTTTTTTATTGTAGCATCTACTTTTTTCTGAATATTTTTCGGCAAACCGAAAGACAGTGCTAAAGCTGAAACTATAATTACTAAAACAGATTTAAAATTCATATTTAATTATTTTGACTATTAAAACCAAATCCCGAAACCTAAATTAAGTTGTCCTTTTGTTTTATTATTTAACACTGCATTATCAATAAATTGATAATCGGCTTTTACAACTGCTCCAGGGGCAACATGATAACTTAACCCTAAAGTCCATTCGTTACGATTATATGCCAAGTTTCTAGCAATATTTGCATCTTGTGTTGCGGCATGCGTGTCATACTGTTCATAACGCACAAAGGCATCTAACTTTTGTTCTTTAGAAAGAGGCAACAAATTATAAGCAGCTTCGGCATACCAACCTTTAAGCTCTGAACCCAAATCAGTTTCGTATAAAATATTATATGCTTCAGTATCCGTCAATATTGCCTGTATAAATTGTCCTCTTGCTGAAAACCGTTTATATACATATCTTGCATCTAATCCAACCATAGTTATACCTACATCTGCTCCATCAATATCTTGCACATCATCTTCTGCCTGTGTACGTCCAAAATAACCAGCAAGTCCTAAACGCAAACCAGAGATACCATAATAATCTATTTTAGCAGAAAAATTAGGCGTGTTAATTGTCGATTCTGCTCCTTTTTGACGTCCATTACGAAGACCATTACTACCTCCAAGAACTTTGCCGTTATTTACTGAAGCAAAACCGTTAAAAACATAAGCCTGATAACGCAATGAAGCTTCATTAAATCTTCCTGATACACCAATTCCAATTTCTCTCCAGGTTGAAGGCACAATACTTTTATCTACATTCGGACGCTCAACGCCATTAAACGTAGTTGGTTCATGATACTCATTTACAATTCCCATAGGCACTAACATCAACCCACCACGAATATTAAAATTATCGCTAACACTATAGCTTAAAAATGCCTGTTCTACAAAGAGTTCTTTAACGTGCTCAAATTCAATTTCGGTAACAAATTGTACTCTGTCGCTAAACTTATAACCCAAAAACATAATAAACCTATGAACATCTAACTTTCCATTTTTACCTTCTGGTTGGTTATAATCTACCTGACCATACCCTCCAATTGTAATCCCTTTTGAATTTTTACTACTCAAAATAGTATTTACAGCATTTTGTTGCTGATTTACTGCTGTAGTATCCTGACTTATAGTTTGAGAAAACCCAAAAGTAGATATTAAAATTGCTAAAGGTAATATTGTTTTTTTCATTTGTTGTTATTTAGATTAATTATAAATAGTGAATTATTTCAGGAGCAAATATAAACCTCAAAATGAAAAAAACAAACTTTATTTAGAATAATTTTAAATAATATTAATCAATAAACTTTTACTTTTGAAAATGAAGCAATTAGAACAAATAAAAAATTATAATTACTCAAAAATATGTATTAAATAGTTTAGAGGCTTCATTAAAAGCGCTTTCAAAACTTAAAGCATCAAGATTATTTACAGGTTGTCGTTTAGTAAAATAGGATACTAATTTTTCGGTTGGCATATTTCCTGTCAATTCATCTTTAGCCATTGGGCAACCACCAAAACCTTGAATTGCACCATCAAAGCGTCGGCAACCAGCTTTGTATGCAGCATCAACCTTTTCGAACCAAGAACTTGGAGTAGTATGCAAATGTGCTCCAAATTCAATTTCTGGGTATTTAGGAATTAAACTTGAAAACAGATACTCAATATTTTCAGGATTTGAGCTTCCAATGGTATCACTCAACGATATAATTTTCACTCCCATTTTGCCTAAACGCTCTGTCCAATTTCCTACAATATCAACATTCCATGGGTCACCATAAGGATTTCCAAAACCCATAGATAAATAAACGACAACCAGTTTATTGGTTCTATCTGCTATATTTAAAATTTCTTGAAGGGTAACTACCGATTGCGCAATGGTTTTGTGTGTGTTTCGCATCTGGAAATTCTCTGAAATAGAAAATGGATAGCCTAAATAATCGATCTCATTATATTGTGAAGCATCGCTTGCTCCACGAGTATTAGCAACAATTGCCAATAACTTGCTAGTGGTTTTAGATAAATCAAGTTGCGCTAAAACTTCAGCAGTATCAACCATTTGCGGTATGGCTTTTGGCGATACAAAGCTTCCAAAATCTATAGTATCAAAACCAACACGAAGTAACGACTGTATATATTGCACTTTACACTCGGTTGGAATAAAGTCTTTGATACCTTGCATCGCATCACGAGGACATTCAATAATTTTTATTTTATTAGGCATTGCAACAATTTAATACTAGGATAAAAATACTACTATTTTTAAGAAACATTGCCGAGAAATAATCTCATGAAAGAAGCTTTTATTCAAGTTTAGTAAGCAATGCCATATTAATATCCTTAACAAGTTTTGGACCTTCATAAATAAATCCTGTATAAAGCTGAATTAAATCGGCTCCTGCATCCAATTTTTCTAAAGCATCTTTTACAGAATGAATACCTCCTACTCCAATAATCGGAAACGCCTTATTACTTTTTTCGGATAAAAAACGTATCACTTCCGTAGAACGTTTGGCAAGCGGCTTACCACTTAAACCTCCTGTTTCTTTCTTGTTTTTAGATTGTAAATCATTTCGCAAAATTGTAGTATTAGTAGCAATAACACCATCAATTTTTGTTTCTACAACAATATCAATGATATCGAGTAATTGATCGTTGGTTAAATCTGGAGCAATTTTCAAAAGTATTGGCTTTGGGTTTTGTTTTTTGGAATTTGCAATTTGCAAATCTTTCAAAAGATTTGTTAGAGGTACTTTATCTTGTAATGCTCTTAAATTTGGCGTGTTTGGTGAACTTACATTCACAACAAAATAATCGACATAGTCAAACAAAGCTTCAAAACAAATTTTATAATCTTCTACCGCGTTTTCGTTTGGTGTTGTTTTGTTCTTGCCAATATTACCTCCAATTAAAACGTCTTTGTTCTGTTTCAAACGCTTAACAGCTTCTAAAACGCCTACATTATTAAAACCCATTCTGTTAATAATTGCTGAATCCAATTTTAATCGAAATAAACGTTTTTTAGGGTTTCCATTTTGAGGATTTGGTGTTAGCGTTCCTATTTCTATAAAACCAAAACCAAAATTAGAAAGTTCATTAAACAGTTTTGCATCTTTATCGAATCCAGCAGCAAGTCCAACAGGATTTTTAAAGGTTAAACCGAATAAATTTCTCTCTAAACGTTTATCATTTACAACATATAAGCTTCTGATTAGATTTGGAATTAGAGGAATTTTACTAACAAATCTTATAAATACAAATGTAAAACGATGTACTTTTTCAGGGTCGAAACAAAAAAGTAATGGTCGTATTAATAATTTGTACATGGAGTAAAATTTGGGTGTAAAAATACGTTAAATCCATTCAACTAAAAAGAAACTAACACAACACTTGTCGCTTCAAAATTGGTTGATTATTTTTGAATAAATTCAATTTCTAAATGATAAACAAACAACATATTATAGATCGTTTTATAAGCTATGTAACTATAGACACCGAAAGCGATCCAAATTCTGACACTACACCAAGCACTGAAAAACAATGGAATTTAGCCAATATGTTGGTTAAAGAACTTCTGACTATAGGAATGCAAGATGTAAGCATTGATAAAAATGCATACATTATGGCAACTTTGCCAAGTAATGTTGGGCATAAGGTTCCTATTATTGGTTTTATTTCTCATTTTGATACCTCACCCGATTTTACTGCCACAAATGTAAAACCACAAATAATTGAGAATTACGATGGAAAAGACATTGTTTTAAATGCTGAAGATAGCATTGTATTATCTCCAGATTATTTTGAAGATTTATTGCTTTATAAAGGACAAACACTCATTACCACTGATGGCACAACCTTACTTGGTGCAGATGATAAGGCCGGAATTTGTGAAATAATTTCAGCAATGGAATATTTAATCATCCATCCCGAAATTAAACACGGAACGATTAGAGTTGGCTTTACTCCTGACGAAGAAATTGGTCGTGGTGCTCATAAATTTGATGTTGAAAAATTTGGAGCAGATTGGGCTTATACTGTGGATGGAAGTCAGGTTGGCGAACTGGAATACGAAAATTTTAATGCTGCAGGAGCAAAAGTAAAAGTGAAGGGCAAAATTGTGCATCCTGGTTATGCCAAAGGAAAAATGATAAATTCTATGTACTACGCTACTGAATTTATCAATGCTCTACCAAAAGATGAAACTCCAGAACTTACTGAAGATTACGAAGGTTTTTTTCATTTGTACGCT
>JADFSQ010000096.1 GCA_022560715.1 Bacteroidota bacterium | reverse complement strand
AATATAAAGATAGAGTGTCTCAAATTTTCAACCTTTTTAAAGGAATTTTTATGATAATCGAAAAAAAACATACTTTTTTACGATTATAATCGAAAAATATATACTATTTTTACGATTATAATCGATAAAATCAATTAAAATGATTGATAGAATTTTAGAAAGAAACATAAAAAGTAAGTTTTTTAAAGGAAAGGTAATAATGCTTTTAGGCGCTCGTCAAGTAGGCAAAACAACACTATTAAAAAAAATTGCAGAGAATTTAAAAGACACACTTTGGTTGAATGCAGATAACTTTGAAGTACAAACTTTGTTTGAAACACCTTCTTCGTCACGATTTAAAGCAATTATTAAAAACCACAAAGTGGTTATTATTGATGAAGCCCAAAGCATTAAAGATATTGGTTTAAAACTTAAAATTATTACTGACGAACTAAAAGAGGTACAGTTAATAGCAACAGGTTCTTCTTCTTTTGATTTATCTAACGCATTAAACGAGCCATTGACCGGGCGGAAATTTGAATATCAAATGTATCCGATTTCTTTTGAAGAAATGGCAGGTCACCACGGTTTGTTAGAAGAATTAAACCAGCTAAAACACAGAATGGTTTATGGCTATTATCCCGACGTTGTTATTAATCAAGGGGAAGAAAAAGACATTTTAAAACTGTTGGCCGATAGTTATCTGTTTAAAGACATTCTTATTTGGAATAAAATTAAGAAATCGGATAAAATCATAAAATTACTACAAGCTCTTGCTTTTCAAATGGGGAATCAGGTATCTTATAACGAGCTGGGTAAAATAGTGGGATTAAATAGCGAAACTGTAGAAAGTTATATCCTATTATTAGAAAAATCATTTATCATTTATCGATTAGGAACATTTAGCAGGAATTTAAGAACCGAATTAAAAAAAACACGTAAAATCTATTTTGTAGATAATGGCATTCGGAATGCTGTAATATGGAGCAATAAACTATTTTTGTGTAATAATTAAGTATAAATGAAAATATCAGTAATAGGAACAGGTTACGTTGGTTTGGTTACAGGAACTTGTCTTGCCGAAACAGGCAACGACGTTTTATGTATAGATATAGACGAGGAAAAAGTTAAACAAATGCAGCAAGGTGTAGTCCCTATTTACGAACCGCATTTAGATGTTTTATTTCAAAGGAATATAAAAGCGAATCGTTTAAAATTTTCTACGTCTTTAGACGAAGGATTAGAACATGGCGACATTATATTTTTAGCATTACCAACACCAGAAGATGAAGATGGCTCTGCAGATTTGTCTTATGTTTTAGGAGTAGCTAAAGACATAGGAAAAAAAATAAAGGACTACAAAGTAATTGTGGATAAAAGTACTGTTCCCGTAGGTACAGCAGATAAGGTAAGAGAAGTGATTTCAAATGAAACCAGCGTGGAATTTGATGTAGTTTCAAACCCGGAGTTTTTAAGAGAAGGCTTTGCGGTGGATGATTTTTTAAAACCTGAACGTATTATTATTGGCTCAAAATCAAAAAGAGCCATTACTTTAATGCAAAAGCTATACAGGCCTTTTGTAAGATCAGGAAATCCAATACTAATTATGGACGAGCGTTCTGCCGAACTCACAAAATATGCTGCTAATGCGTTTTTGGCAACTAAAATTACCTTTATGAATGAAATCGCTAATTTTTGCGAGAAAGTCGGTGCAGATGTAGATAAAGTTAGAGTTGGTATAGGAACCGACTCGCGAATCGGTAAACGCTTCTTGTTTCCAGGAATAGGCTATGGAGGCTCCTGTTTCCCTAAAGATGTAAAAGCATTACATAAATCAGGTAACGATGTCGATTATAAGTTCAATATTTTAGATGCTGTAATTAATGTAAATGACGTTCAGAAAACAATTTTGATTCCTAGGATAGAACACTATTTTAAAGGCGAAATAAAAGGAAAGAAATTTGCTATTTGGGGATTGGCATTTAAACCAGAAACTGACGATATTAGGGAGGCACCCGCTTTGTATATGATTGATGAGCTGCTGAAAAAGGAAGCGTCTATTAAGGTTTTCGACCCAGAAGCGATGAACAATGTAAAAACAAAGTATGGTAACAAGATAGAATATGCTACCAATATGTATGAGGCAACTATTAATGCCGATGCTCTTATTATATGCACCGAATGGAGTATATTTAGAACACTAGATTTTAATAAAATAAAAGAACTTTTAAAGCAACCAGTAATTTTTGATGGTAGAAATTTATATGATGTAGAAGATATGCAAAAAGAAGGATTTTATTATAGTTCAATTGGAAGAAAGAATGTAAATTAATAATGAAAAAAGTATTAATAACAGGAGCTGCTGGATTTTTAGGATCGCATTTGTGTGATCGGTTTATTGCTGAAGGGCTCTACGTTATTGGAATGGATAATTTTATAACAGGAGACGAGTCTAATATTGAGCACCTTGACAATCATCCTAATTTCGAGTTTATTAATCATGATGTTACAGAGTTCATAAAAATTGAAGGGGATTTAGATTACATTCTTCATTTTGCATCACCCGCAAGCCCTATAGATTATTTAAAAATTCCTATTCAAACTTTAAAAGTAGGATCATTAGGAACACACAATCTATTAGGTTTGGCAAAAGAAAAAAATGCAAGAATATTAATTGCATCAACATCAGAAGTGTATGGCGATCCTTTGGTACACCCACAAACAGAAGATTATTATGGCAACGTTAATACCATTGGACCAAGAGGAGTTTATGACGAAGCGAAACGATTTCAAGAATCCATAACTATGGCATATCATCGATTTCATGGATTAGAAACCAGAATAGCTAGAATCTTTAATACCTATGGACCAAGAATGAGGCTAAACGATGGTCGTGTAATACCAGCTTTTATGGGACAAGCATTGAGGGGAGAAAATTTAACTGTTTTTGGGGATGGTTTACAAACGCGATCTTTTTGTTATGTGGACGATCAGGTAGAAGGCATTTTTAGACTGCTATTCAGTGATTATTCTTATCCAGTAAATATTGGAAACCCAAATGAGATTACAATAATAGATTTTGCAAAAGAAATCATTAAATTAACCGAAACAAATCAAAAAATAGTATTCAAAAAACTACCTATAGACGATCCACTACAGCGTCAACCCGATATTTCATTAGCAAAAAAAATATTAAATTGGGAAGCGAAAATTGGTCGTAAAGAAGGCATGACAAAAACCTTTAATTATTTTAAAAACCTTTCAACAGAAGAATTGCATAAAAGAGACCATAAAGATTTCACTAAGCATATAAAACGTTAAATGCCATACAAACAAGGACGATATTCAAATTTAATCAAACCGCTATTTTTAATAGCAGACTTAATTATAATATGTGGGACTGTTTTTTTATTTAATACAAATATTACAAACATCTATATATTTCTTTCTTATATATCTTTTTTATGGTTGATTATTTCTTTTAAAAATCAATTTTACGAAGTACATAGAAGCACAAGAATTGTCCAAATAATAGCTTTACTATTTAGACAAATTATCTTATATGCCTTGATCTTATATGCGTTTATTGGCGTATTTAAACAACCTAATATTAGTAGACTCGCATTAGGAAATTATTTATTTACTGTTTTTATATTAATTAGTTTTTTTAAATTTTTTACTTATTTCTTATTAAGAAGATACAGGATATATCTAGGAGGAAACTTAAGAAATGTAGTTGTTATTGGTAAAAACAGTAAAACTAATCAACTGATAGAAATTTTTAATAGAAGACATGATTTTGGATACAAATTTAAAAAACAGTTTTGTATAAGTGACGATGATTTTTCTTTAAATGAATGCTTTTTATTTATTATAGATAATAATATCGATGAAATTTATGCTTCAGTTGCCGAAATGTCTAACAAACAAATTAATGAATTAATCGATTTTGCCGATAACAACTTAAGAAAATTAAAGTTTATACCAGATAATAAAGAAATTTACTCAAAGAAACTCAAATACGAATATTACGAATACATACCTGTATTAACCCTTCGGGAAATTCCGTTAAGTGATTCGGTAAACCAATTTGTAAAAAGAGCATTCGATATTATATTTTCTTCTGCAGTAATTGTTTTTTTATTGTCCTGGCTAACACCTATTATTGCGATTCTAATTAAATTAGGATCTAAAGGACCAGTATTTTTTAAACAAAAAAGAAACGGGTTTAATTATGAAGAATTCGATTGTTATAAATTTCGTTCAATGACACCTAATAAAGACGCTCATTTGTATCAGGCAACAAAAGACGATGAGAGGATAACTAAAGTTGGAAAATTTCTTCGTAAAACAAGTATAGACGAACTGCCACAATTTTATAACGTACTATTTGGCGATATGTCTATTGTTGGTCCGCGACCACATATGGTAAGTCATACTAATATGTATGCTAAAAGAATAGACAAATTTATGGTGCGACATTTTGTAAAACCAGGAATTACAGGATTAGCCCAAATAAGTGGATTTCGAGGAGAAATAGAAACTGATAAAGATATTATTGGACGAGTAAAATATGATATTTTTTATATTGAAAATTGGTCGTTTTTATTGGACTTAAAAATTATCTCTCAAACATTTTTAAAAACGCTTATAGGAGACAAAAAGGCGTATTAGCCAAGAGTTTTTAATTTTTTGGTAAATTTTTCAAGTTGAATATCTAAATCAAAATTTTTGGTTGCTGTTTCTTGTATTTGTTTTCTTTGCCCTAAATCGAACTTATTTTTTTTAATTCTATCTAACATCATATTTAAACTATAATAATCACCAGCTTTGGCAATCCATCCTAAATTGTGTTTTTTAATTATATTTTCTCCTTCTCCTCCTCCAAAATATAAAATTGGCAAGCCTAATTTAGAGTATTCAAATATTTTTGAAGGCACAGAGCCATAAATTCGTTTTAACAACGGAATTATTGCAACATCATATTGTTGCAGTTCTTTATGTAGTTTATTTCTAGTTAGTTCTCCATAATAGGTAATTGGTAAATGTTGATTAGACTTAATAAAAGCTTCAATTTTTCCTTGCTCAGATCCAGCACCATAAATATGTAATTCAATATTTTCATAATTAAGTTTTTGACATAGTTTGAAGATTCCTTGTGCAACACCTAGTAATCCTGCATAAACAATTTTTAATTTCCCATCTGATGATACCTTAACTTCACTTTTTAGTGTTTCAAAATCTGGATAATTTCGATACAAAAAAGTTTCTTTTTTAGGAAATAAAGACGTTATATGCGTAAGTATTTCATTACTTTGTCCTAAAATTAAATCTGCAATTTTGTAATTAAATCGTTCAATTTTTTTTAATAATTTATAAGTTAAATTCTTTTCAAAAGCTCCCAACACTAAACCTGAAAGTGGCCACAAATCACTTACATTTAAAATAAGTTTTCGTGATTTTTTCTTTAAAAAAAACATTGAAGTAAAAGCCACTAACAAAGGCGGAGATTGTATAATTACTATTTTCGGGATTTTATTAAAAGCAAAAAACCAAATCAAACTAAAACTATAAGATAACATAGAAAACAAACGTAATATCTTGTTCTTTGAATTGCTGGCATAAATCCATAACCTATGAATTTTGACATTATTTTCAACTGAAGTTTTATTAAATTTACCTTTATATTCTTTAAAAATTTTACCTGTTGGATAGTTAGGCAAAGGTGTAATAACCGAAACTGTAAAATTTCGTTTTTGCAAGCCTTCAGCAAGATGAAAAATTCTATTTGAAGCCGCTCCGGTTTCAGGCGGAAAGTAACTAGTTATTATTAAAACTTCTTTCATTATAATTGATAAATTTCAATCAAATGATTTATAATTCTTTCAGCCGATTTGCCATCCCAAAGTTCAGGAATACTTCCTTGCTTCCATTTACCAGAAAGCAATATTTTAAAGACATCTTCAATTTTATCAGGATTAGTTCCAACCAAAACATTGGTTCCAATTTCACAGGTTTCTGGACGTTCGGTAGAATCTCGAAGCGTTATACAAGGCACGTTCATAACTGTAGTTTCTTCGGTAATTCCACCTGAATCAGTTAAAACAACGAAAGCATTTTTAACGAGATAATTAAACGACAAATAACTTAAAGGCTCTATATAATGTAAATTCTCAAAATCCAAATTTAAGTCTTCAAGAATTTTTTTTGTCCGTGGATGTACTGGAAAAATTATTGGATATGCTTTTCCAAGAGTTACAATTTGTGTAATCAAAGATTTTAATTGTTGTGCTTCATCTACATTACTTGGCCTGTGTAGCGTTAACACCATATATTTTTTTTGTTCTAATCCTAATTCATTCCAGATTGACGATTTTATAAATCGATTTTTGTTTTTAAGAAGTGTATCAATCATAACATTA
The DNA here is from genome assembly GCA_022560715.1 of Bacteroidota bacterium. Lineage (GTDB taxonomy): Bacteria > Bacteroidota > Bacteroidia > Flavobacteriales > Flavobacteriaceae > PRS1. The sequence continues at coordinate 883 of JADFSQ010000096.1, read as the reverse complement.
CCAACAAAAAAGATATTGCTTTTTGATACACCAAGTCTCTCAAGGTTGTTGTTTGCATAGGTTGAAGTTGTAAAAAAATTTAAAAGGAAAATACATATTCTTTTACCTTGGAAACCACATAAATGGTTTTGTTCTTGAATTAGAAAAAAGAAAGCATCATTAATTATATAAATAGTCCTCTTTGTTATGAAATATGGCCCAGAAATTAACAGTTCCGGTTTTATTCATTGTTTTTAACAGATTAGGAACAACAAAAAAAGTTTTTGCAGAGATAAAAAAGGCTAAACCTAAAAAAATTTATATTGCAGCAGATGGGCCTAGATCAAAAGAAGAAAAGAAAGAAACCAATGCTGTAAGAAATTATATTTTAAAAAATATAGACTGGAAATGTGAAGTTAAAAAGAAGTTTGAAAAAATGGGTGGCGTGCGATACGGCATATTAATGATGCTTTATCTGACTATGTTTGGGTTCCCCATTAAAATGTTTTTGCGGTGGAGCTTCAATTTGAAATACATTGTCGCAATACCCGAGTTCTTCTTTAATATTTAAACGGGAAATTATGCCTCCGAAAAAAACCCCCTTAATGCTGTACGACATACAAAAAACCACGATTTGGTTTGCGGTGGCGAGTATTATACTTCTTGTGTCTTTAGTGATGATGGTGGCGCAGGATTCGGACAGAGAATGGAAAAAGTGGCAGAATGAATTTGTGGAGTATCAGCGCGAAAAAGCAGTTCTGGAGCTTGAAGAAGCCCAAAAGGCTATCGACAGCGGGGCAGTTGAAAAGTTGAAAATAGAATTAAAATCCGCCGAAGAAGACTTAAAAACGACAAATAAAGAAATTCAGGCAATGACGGCAGCAATTGCGGCGATCGATTTTGA
>JADFSQ010000095.1 GCA_022560715.1 Bacteroidota bacterium | reverse complement strand
GTTATAATTACTAGTCCATTGCTTTATCACTTCACCACAATTGTTAATTAAATAGGTTTCTTTATGTATAGTAAAAAGAGTGTACCCATTAAGAGAACCCGCTTCATTTAATAATATACCGACAGTATTTTGACTTGAAACGGATAGTGTAAAAATAAGGAAAAAGAAGAATAGGGTTGTAGCGTATTTTATTTTCATATTTTCATCATTTTAAGAGGATATTTATAGCGCTCCCAAGTTATGTAATTTTTAGATTATGACACCTTATTTTTTGCTATAGCAAGCTATAAAATAGTAAATGTATTAATTTGAATTATTTCGGTTATTTAATCTCACCAATGGGTTTAATTTACCGTTGCTTTCGTCCAAATGTTGATTTTAGATAAAAAAGAGCACAGTTTATAAACTGTGCTCTTTTTTATTTAAAAGATGTTTTGTTTTAATTTCCTGCACAAAGAGTTACTGGAAGTAAACCAGGTGCCTCAGAAGGACCATAGTATCCTAAATCTTCATTATTTGGACCAGTTATTTGGAATTCCACCTCACTAGGCCAATCTCCTGCTACATATTCCCATGTAGTCTCTACAGTTCCATTAGGGATCGTAATAGTTGCTGTTAATGCAGACCATTGTGGATCACCAACGCTACCAGATGGATTATCCCAAAAACTAGGAATACTAACAGAGTGCGCAACACCATCAATGTTTGCAACAACTTGAGAACCTTGCCATCCATCACCATATGTATCTATCATATCAATTGTATAAACACCAGGTTGTGGAGAACATAAAATTAATGCATTGTATATAAAAGGAGAGGAAAAGAATCCCCCAGTAATAATACTTGCTGCACTACTTGCGTCAAATATTCTACCATCCGTTAATTCTAATTTTAATTCAAATACAAAGATATCTCCAGGAGCATGATCATTACTAGTGAGACCCATTGCAGCTTCAGCTTCACCAAAAGTTACCATAATAGTAATTCTTGGTAAGCCAAATGGAGTATTAGTGTCAAATTCAGATGCATCAATGGTTCTAACTAAATTATCGTTAGACACAGTAGTACCATTATCAGGAGTAAGGTCTCTTAAAGAAACATAAACTCCAACACTTTTAAGTAGTGCACCATCTTCAATATCTTGTTCTTCAACTTCTACACCCCAAAAAGAAGAAGGATCACTAGAGTTTAATGTATTACTTATTACTTCTAGGGTTCTTAAAACAGCTCCATTTTCAAATTGGAATACCTCATCAATTGTGTTATTACTATCTTCACAAGAGTTGAAAGAAACAACTAAGAATAAGGATAGAATAAATTTAATTATATTTTTCATAATTTTCAATTTTAGTATTATTTAGTTTGATGGATTAGTTACTCCTTGATCCCAAAATGTTTTGGTAGTAAGATCTGTTCTTTGTATTATACTTGGGTTGGTACTAACCTCGTTACTAGGATATAAAAAAGTTCTAGGGAATAGCCCTGGATTTGGTTCAATATTTCTAGTTAAAGTTCTTGGGTAACCTGTTCTTCTAATAAAGTTAAAAGCGTCAGCTGAACCTCCAAAAAGAGCTACGAAATATTGTTCTCCTAAAATATCCATTTTATCTTTTCCATCTGGGAATCCATTACCTAGTAATCCTGTACTAAAAGGTGCAGCATTGAATTTAGCTACTATTCTAGTAACAAAATCATCAATTGTAGTTTGGTCTGGTACTTGTGACATATCTGCACCACCATCTAAAGACCCAAAGGACATTACTTTAGCTATTGACGCTCGCATACCAGCTTCCATATGAGCAGCAGCAGCTGTACCTGTATTATCTAGTATTAAACTCGCTTCTGCTTTCATAAAATGAGCATAAGATGCAAGCATAATAGGTTCTATTCCAGCACCTCCGCCACCATTTCCTAAGCCAACTTGCTGTCCCCAACTTGCACTAATAGATTCTCCAATATAAGGGAATGCATCGGATCTCCAATCAAAACTTCCACCTGCAGGATATACACCTACTGCAGTTCTTGTAAAGTTATCTGGTGGAATTCCTTCGTCGTTACCATGCATTCTACCCCAATAACCTAAAGGAAGTGAACACCATATAGCTTCGTCTGGAGTAAACTGTAAGTGTAATGGTACATCTTGTAAAGAGCATTGTAAAGTTTCTCCGTTATCTGGACCATTAGATAGCCAAATCGCTCCTGCACCACCCCCAAGTAAGTCTAATACATCTTCAAATAATGAATAGTTAAGAGGACTTCTCCAATTTTGTCTAAAAAAGTAATAGCGTCTTCTTGGATCTGTAATTCCTTCTCCACCAAATGCATCAGTAAAATCTCCAAATTCACCAATCATTAAATCCATTAACCAATGGCTTTGGTATATATTTGCGCCATCACTTCTGTAATCTGCTTCATAATCTGGATGACGAGTATCTGGAGAAAGTACTTGAGTACCATAAGCAAATTCAAAATCGTCAGCAGTATCTTCAATTACATTTGATGCAGATACTACTAGAGAATAATTTCCAACGGTTAAATTAGCACGCATTAAAAGTGTATTTGCCAATTTTATCCATTTATCAGCATCTCCTCCATAATATAAATCGTCTGCACTACCACCAGATGCACCATTTAACATAGCTTTTGCTTCATTTAATATGGCAATTGCCGCAGTATATACATCTTGACTATTATCTACAGTTGGTTTAGGAAACTCAGCAGGATTAGCTGCTTCCGACCACGGAATGTCTCCAATAAAATCTACAAGTTGCATTAAATTATGCGCTTCCATAATTTTACCAATACCTATGTGAAAAGAAAGATCAACATCAGGGTTTGCAGCATTAATAGCTTCAATAGCTTTTAAATTTTGAACGATACCTCTAGATCCATCGTTACTATAAAACCGAGTCCATACTCCGTTTAAAGTACCAGCAGTTAAAGCCTCAAAATAATCTCTACCAAAGAAGTAATCAATTCTACTCAATTCAGCACTACGATCATTAAATATTATTTGATTTGCTCTATAGGCTAATTGTATGGAGTTTAATAATAAATCCGGATCAGCTTTACTTGCGTCTAAGGAATTCGGACTAGCAAGGTCTTCTAGTTCCAGAGTTTCACAAGAGTAAAACAATGTACTAGACGCAATGATAGTCATTAATAAATATTTATATATTTTTTTCATAATATTTGTTTGTTATAAATAAGATGCAAAACTTTACAAAAGGTTGCGTGATCTTATTTAATTTTTTTTAATAATTAAAATGATACTTTAACACTTAAACCAAATCTTTTAGAACTAGGTCCATTTATGTAATCAAAACCTCTACCATTACCAATACCTACACCTGCAACATTTGGATCGAAGTTAGCACGGTCAGGAGTATTATACGCATCATACCATAAATTGAAACCACTAGCTGTAACTGTAAGCGATCCAAAAGGTGTTTTTTCTAGTAGTTTTTCAGGAAATGTATATCCAAAAGAAACTTCTTGTAAACGTATTACTGATGCGTCGAAAATTTGTAATTCCTTAGGGCCAAATAATACATTACTAAAATAATAAGTAGAGTTATTAATTTGTAAATTATTTGGTTCTCCAGTCGATGCTAAAACACCAGGGAGAATAAAAGTATTCTTTCTATCTGTTACAATTAAACCACGACCTAATAAAACTGCAATTGTTGATGAAGCAATATCACCACCTTTAGTATGACTTATCTGAAATCCTAAATTAAAGTTTTTATAGGTTAAATTGTTTATAAAGTTCATTACATAATCAGGATTAGGATTACCAATTATTGGAGTAATTGATCTTCCATCTGGCAATACAATATTATCTTCAGTTTGATAACTACCTGAAGCTGCAACTAAGAAATTACCATTGGCATCTCTACGTATTCTTCTACCTACAATTACACCTAATTGCTCACCCTCAATTGCTGCATTAGCTCCTAAGATCGGATTAGTAGACCCAGCGAATAAAATTTGATCATCATCTTGCTCAGTAACAATTTGTTCGCTTTTAGTAAAGTTTACACGAGAATTCCAATTAAACCCGTCACCATCGTTTTGAAAGAGGTCTACACCTAAATCTATTTCCCAACCATCACCTTCAACTTTACCAATATTACTTTGGGTTTGAGTGAATCCAGTTGATGGAGGTAAAGGTTGAAATACTATTAAATCTTTAGTAGTTCTTTCATAGTAAGATACACTAAGATCTATCCTGTTATTCCATAACCTGGCATCAATACCAACTTCAAATTCGGTCAATAACTCTGGCTTTAAATCTGGATTGGCTTGAAAATTGTTTATGGTATTTACAGTTATACCTCCAGCGGCACCACCATTATTAAGTGTAGATTGATCTACAGTATTAATTGTAGGATATCCCGTTGGAAAATTAGCCGATTGTCCTAAACCAGCTCTGATTTTTAAGTAATTAATACCGTCAGATTTAAAGCCGTCAAAAGCGGTAGTTGGTAAAAACGATATACTTACACTAGGATAAAACTGACTGTTGTTTTCAATTGGTAAATTAGATACCCAGTCATTTCTTCCTGAAAGTGTAAGAAACACAAAATTAGAATAATCAAAAGAAGTTTCACCAAATACACCAACAAGATTTCTTTCTGAAAGAAAATGAATAGGTGTTTGCGTAGAGTAATTAAAATGTCTTAATACACCAAATGCTATTTGACCACTACTGGCAACACCTTGTCTATCAAAAATTCTTTGGCTAGAAGTCGCACCTACAATAAATGTTAAACCAATTTTTTCGGATAAATCGTAACTTCCATTTATAGAAGCAAAATGATCCCAGATAGTAACATTGTTATCCCAAGTGTTTAAAAATCCAAATATTGCGGCATTAAAATTAACACCATTTTTGTTTGAAAACGCCGTATTTCTCTCGTTATAAGAATCTAAACCAGCACGATAGGTTATATTTAAGTTATCGTTAATATTATATGTTAAAGAAGCTGTACCAAATAATCTATTTGTTAATTGGTTATTTCCAGCATTTTTAACCGACCATCTTGGATTGATAATATCGTTACCGTTACGATAATAAATACTTCCGCCAGTTTCAGGTATTTCAAAAGGTAAACCCATTAAATCTACATTTCTTGGTGTAAAAAACACATTACCAAAAGTAGACCAACCTAAAGTCCCGTTACCTCTACTCGCGGAAATTGGAGGAGAAGTTACCAAGTTTCTAGAATAATTTAACGAAGCATTAATGGTGAATTTGTTGTTTAGTTCAGCACGACCACCAACAGATAGTGTGTTTCTTAATACTTTATTTCCTGGAGTAAACCCAGTTTCATCTAAATGTCCATAATTTACATTATAGCTTATTTTTCCATCAGTAGAAGCACCTCTTAAGTTTAATGAAGTGCTGCTTATACCACCTGTTCTAAAAAAGTTTTCAACACTGTTATATGGTCTCCAATCGTAACGTACTCCAGTAAATTGTTCATTCAATACATTATTACCTCCTAAAAAGTTATTTAAAAAAGCACCAGATCCATAAGGATGTTCAACGGTAGCATCTGAAGCAATTTGACCTGAAGGCTCATTTAAATAACCATCTACACCATCGGCTGCAAAAGCAGGCCCCCAATTACTAAAGAACCAACCAAATGATTGATCAAAACCACCACCATATATATCTTGATAATCAGGTAGCGAAGCAATTTCATTTACAAAATAAGATGTACTAACAGTAATTTCGGTCTTCTTAGGTCCAGCTTTAGCACCTGACCCGGATTTTGTAGTAATTACAATTACACCATTTCTACCTGCAGAACCGTACAAGTTTGCAGCAGCAAGTCCTTTAAGAATGTTTATGCTTTCAATGTTATTAGGATCTAAATCTAAAAAACGACTAGAACCAACATTACCATCTAGAAAGTTACCTTGTGGATTGGTATCACTACTAAAAGGAACACCATCTACAACAAATAACGCTTGGTTACTACCGTTAATTGAAGAGTAACCCCGTATTATTACATTTGTTGCAGATCCAGATGTACCACTTTGAGAAGTAATTTGTACACCAGAAGCTTTACCAGATAAAATCCTAGCAATATCACCTGATGCACGTTGCTCAATTTCTTCTTGTTTAACTTCACTTACAGCATAACCAAGAGCTTTCTTTTCTCTTTTAATACCTTGTGCAGTTACAATTACTTCTTCAAGTTCTAGAGCATCTTCTTGCATGGTAACATTTATAGTGTTCGCAGTTCCAACAGTTTGTTCAACTGTTATAAGTCCTACATAAGAAAAGGTCAACACGTCACCCACACTTGTATTGATGCTATAATTACCATCAAAATCTGTTTGGGTACCAGTAGTTGTACCTTTTACAATAATATTAACCCCAGGAAGAGGAATTCCAGCATTATCTGAAACTGTTCCCGAAATTGTTTTTTCCTGTGCAAAGGTAAATTGCACAACAAACGCCAGCAATAGCGTTAAAATTCCACTAAACTTTGTTTTCATTTTATAATTTATTTGAATTAGTCTACGCCAAAAATCATAATAAAAAGTTAATAAAACAATAATTATTGGTTAAATTTTTTTTTTTTTTTGGGAAAGGCTCTTATAATACTATGTGTTTGTTAGAATATTTTACTTAAACTTAAGTGAATTTTAGAGTCTGAAAACTTGAATTTTTGGTTTTCTGACTTGCCATTTGCATAGTTAAATTTCAACAAACCTGCTTTTGTGAAAACGCCAAAACCAAAACCAAATGCGAAAAGCTTCTCTTTAGTTTGTGTTATATCGTTTTTAAAATACGCAGCATCAATAATAGAGTGTATATAAATGTTGTTGTTTAGTTGATAGCGATACTCTGTATTCAACACACTATATAGCGAAGCGAATAAACTGTTTTCTTCGAAACCACGTATCGATTTAATACCACCAAATCTAACAAGCTCATTAGTAAATAAATTATCTGAATTTATTCCAGCAGTATTTAATCTTAAATAAAAACTGTTTTTATTATTTAAGTTAAAAATTTTGAATGTGTTTAAATTAAAAAGCATTTGTTTTTCGGTAGTACTTTCAAAGTTTCTATTACCAAAACCAATTTTTAAATCGAAAATAAAATTTATAGGGAAAAGTAAATTATAGTGTTGTCTTTTTATATACTCATAGCCGAAATTATAAAAAACAGAATTATAATCTTGAATAGATGTAGATATATTATTGTCTAATAAATTATTAGATTGAATACCTTCAATGCCACCACCAATTTTTTGTTTGGCATT
>JADFSQ010000094.1 GCA_022560715.1 Bacteroidota bacterium | reverse complement strand
CCAAAGAAAAATAATCTTTTTTATGTGAAATTTTTAAAACATCTAGATATTCTTTCAAATTTCACATTTCAAATCTTACCTTTTCTTTGTATTCTGTAAATTAAATCTTAGGTCGAACTCAGGTTTTAAAGTTTAATTTTATCAAAAATCACTCACTTTAGTGCACTATAAATACTTTTAACTTTAGACACTGAACAGCTACCTAAAATCTTAGTTATTTTTTGTAAGTTGTTGTATCGTTTAAAGACTATAATTTTTATGTGTACAGTTACTATAATTCCGAAAGGAAAAAACGATTTTATATTAACTTCTAATAGAGATGAAGCTCCAAACAGAACTTCAATTCCACCAGATATTTATTCTATTAAGAATACAAAAATGATGTTTCCTAAAGACGAACTTGCTGGTGGCACCTGGATTGGCGTGAGTGATAAAAACAGATTGATTTGTTTGTTGAATGGTGGATTTATTTGCCACGAGCGAAAAGCAGATTATAGAATGAGTCGCGGCTTAGTTGTGAACGATTTATTAGCTTCAGAAAATATAATTACTGCAATTAATAAATATAATCTTGATGATATAGAACCGTTTACTTTGGTTATTGCCGACTGGAATACTGATTTAAAACTCTACGAATTGGTTTGGGATGGTACACAAAAGCATTTTAGAACTTTGCCTTTAGAACCTAAAATGTGGTCATCATCAACATTGTACACAAAAGAGATGAAAAAAGAGCGTTTACAATGGTTTGAAGATTTTAAGGCTGAAAATAAATTTAATACTGCTACTTTGCTAAATTTTCATAAAACAGCAGGACATGATAATCAAGATTATGGTGTTATCATGGATAGAGATTATGTTAAGACAACTAGTATTACTCAAGTTAAAAAAAAGGAAGATGTTGTTGTTATGCAATTTCATGATCTTCAAAGTAATACTACATCAACAAAAAGGTTTAAACTTTTGCAAACTGTAAATGAATAACTCCGGATTAATTATAATATTGGCATATCCTGACACCATTGTTCGTCTTGCGGACGAGTGGTATTCTTTTATTCTAAGATTTCTTGGTATTGGCAAGAAAAATTATATAAGAGCAGGTCATGCTGCTTTAGTGTTGATTGATAAAGACACTGAAATTTTGGAGTATTATGATTTTGGACGTTACATCACAGCAAAATCTACAGGAAGAGTAAGAGGAAAAGATACAGACCATGAATTAGATTTTTCTATTAAACCACAGATAGTAGATGGAAAAATTAAAAATATTGAAGAGTTGTTAACCTTTTTTGCTACGCATCCGAAATTAATTCATGGTGAAGGAAAATTAGTTGCTTCGGTTTGTGATGTCATTGATTACCAAAAGGCTAAAGATTATATTTCCATGATGCAGCAGCGTCATTTTATTCGTTATGGCATTTTTAATAAAAACGCAACCAATTGTTCGCGTTTTGTAACTTCAGCATTAATTGCTTCAGTAACTAATAAAAACATAAAAAAACAGTTAATTAAAGCAACTCGATTTACACCAAGTACTGTTGCTAATGTTGTAATAGCAAATACAGGAAATTGTGTTTACGAAGTTTCTGATAAAGGAGAAATATCTAAATTTAAGTCTTCAGTTAGAAAAGAAATTACACGTTGTTTTTTAGATAGATTAAAAACCTACGAACCCACTTTAATTGGGAATCAACATCCAATAGCAATTGAAGGTGTTCATGAAAAAGCACAATGGCTCGGTGGTGTTGGAGCAGGAGCTTGGTTTGAATTACACGAAACCGATACTAAAACAGAATATAATTACCGGAAAATTGCACCTTGTGGAAGCATAAATGTAAACGATGTATTTGTAGTAAATGATGTTGCTTTTAATTATAAAGAAGATTTTAATTTTGTGCATTACTCAAACTGTAAGTTCTTTCATATAAAACAAAATGATATTGTGTTTCGGTTTGACAGAAAAGTGGCGAGTTATACCAATTTAATTATAAAATAAGGCATAAATAAATTGAATTATTTTTTTCTTATATGAGGCAAAAAAATAAAGGATAGTTTTATTATGGTTTCTTTTTTTAACGAAATAATAAGTGAAAAAGAAACAATTTATATGTTTTGTTTTATGGTTAAATTGGTATTAATTCATTGCAAAAACTGCACTTAATTTAAAGGTAGGAATGGATACTTTAAACTTTTTTGTAGTTGTAAAATTAACCATATTATAATGTCCTTGCATGGCACCAAATGGTGACGATAATAAGCAACCAGAAGTGTAAGTATGCGATTCTCCGGGTTTTAATACTGGCTTTTTACCAATAACACCTTCGCCTTCAATAATCTCAACATTATTAAGCGCATCAAGAATTTTCCAATGTCTGGAATTTAATTGAACTGAATCTTTACTTTGATTTTCAATGGTAACTTTATATCCAAAGGCAAAGTGTACTTTATAATTTTTATAAAATGTACCTTCAAAATTTGTTTCTACTGAAATTTTTATGCCTTGTGTTACTTGTTGAACCATGTTATTTACTGAAACTCAATAAGGTTAAAACGCTAAAATAGTAAAAATTAGGTACCAACTATTAATTATAAGACCTTTGACGAAAAAAATCGTTGAAAATTTCAATTAATTAGAAATATTAACCGAAGTGCCTTCTCCAAATCCAATAATTTTATCGTATCGAGCACCAAAATCCCTGTAATACACCAATACTTTATAATTATTTTCAGTTTGGTCAAAATTTCCACTAATAGCGCCTTCATCTATGTTTCCATATTCATCTACTATTACATATTTATAATTGTAAAACCCTTGTTTTAATGTTAATGTGGTTTCGTAGTTATTCGATCTTGGGTTAAAGGTCATTTTTGTAGTTTCAGCAATAGAATAGTTATTAAAATTGCCATACAAATGAATACTCTTTCTATTTAACAATTCAGGATGTTGTAATGAAAAATGAATTACAGTATAATCGGCTTCAATATCTACATTATCTGCATCTAAAGCTGTGATTACAAAATTGCCATTAATATCCGGATTGTAGGTGTAAGGACGATTAGCTCTAATAATATCTGTAAATAAATAACTGTGATAAATGTCTTTCAAATCTATAAACTGAACACCAATATTGGCACCTCTTACATCTTTATTTTCGAAGTATAAAAATTCATTTCCAGCCCAAAAACTCGATTCGGTAACATAATTGTAGATAAGTTCGGTGCCTATGGTGTACAATGGTTTTAAATTAGTAATCGTAGTATTTAAATTATTGTTTTGAATAACTATGGTATTAATAGTTTGCTTTGGATCTCTAAAACGTATTGTGGGCGAAGACACTTTAAAATCTACAGATTGTTTTTGTTTTACATATTTTACATCTCTGGAACGCTTTATGGCAACTCCAACATTTGCAATGCTTTCGTAAATCATGAATTTTCGGCTAAACATTAACTCTTCATATTCGTTATAAATATGAATCATATAATTTCCCGAAAGTTTTAATCGGGTTTGTTTATTTGGAATTCGTAATCGATAATGACTATAAATTTGATAGGTGTTAAACGAGTTTTCGTAGTCTATTATACGAACATTATCGAACCCTTGAAGATATTCCGATTTAATTAAGGTTTTATTAGGTGTCCAATCAAAATTGTAATACTCTATAACATAATAAAAATCGGCTTCATCGCCATTTAATACATCAAATTCTAATTGTAGTTGTTCGTCGAGTTTTAAAATGGGCAGTTCACTTTCGTTTGTATTACTTTTAAAGGTTATGGTCTTTATATAATCTGGAGGGTTTATTTCTTGAACTTGTGAAAAAGTTATCGTAGAAAAGAATAAAAACATTAAGAATGGTGTACGTATAAAATTCATTATAATGGGTTTGTGCGTAAAGGTAAACAAAATTTATGCCTAAAAGTTGTGTTAGGATATACTGAAAACTAAAATAAATTATACCTGTGATTAATAAAAGTAAGAAAATATTGGTATTTCGACTAAAAAACCAAGCACAGAAATAGCTTACAAAAATTCATGATAAATTTAACGGCATTTAGTATAGAAACTGTGTTATAAATTTGTAAATTTGCACGGATTTTTTAGATAATTAATTTCAATAATTATAATATGTCAAACGACATTCATATTAAAAAAGGTCTGGACATAAAACTTAAAGGTGCGGCTGAAAAAGCTAAAGAAAATGCTATTGTAAGCAACTTTTATACTATTAGACCAGAAGACTTCCATAATGTTATTCCAAAACTAATTGTAAAAGAAGGAGCGAGATTAAAAGCTGGAGAGCCGGTTTTTTATGACAAAGCTAATGAAGCTATTAAATTTGTTTCTCCGGTTTCAGGCGAAATCATTGAGATTACTCGTGGAGAAAAGCGTAAAATTTTAGCGATTAAAATTCAAGCAGATAAAGAGCAAACATTCCAAGACAATGGAACGCTTAATATTGAGTCTGCTTCAACCCAAGATATTAAAGACAAACTATTAACATCAGGATGCTGGCCATTTATAAAACAGCGTCCTTATGATGTGATTGCTAATCCTGATAAAAAACCAAAAGCAATTTTTATTTCTGGTTATGCTAGTGCACCTTTAGCAGCAGACTTAGATTTTACACTCCAAGGTAAAGAAGCTGAATTGCAAGCCGCTGTTACTGCATTAGGAAAATTAACCGAAGGACAAGTCCATATTGCAGTTGGTAAGAATGGAAATTCTCCTCTATCTGGATTGACTAATATTACGTTGCATAAAGTTTCTGGACCACATCCTTCGGGAAATGTAGGAACACAAATTAACAAGATTAATCCTGTTAATAAGGGCGAAGTAGTTTGGACAGTAAATGCACAAGACCTTGTTATTATTGGTGAATTGTTACTAACAGGTAAATTTAATGCAGAGCGAATAGTGGCACTTGTTGGTTTTTCAATAGAAAAACCCAGATATTTTGTAACCAAAATTGGAAGCGAAATAGCAACTATGATTTACGATTATGGTATTTCTAAAGATGCTAATGTTCGTATTATTTCTGGAAATGTTTTAAGTGGAAAACATATTCATCCAGATGGATATTTAGATTATTATAGCAATACTATTACAGTGATTCCAGAAGGTGATGATTATGAGTTTATGGGCTGGACAACACCTGTTTTTAATAAAGTATCAGTATCGAGAGCTTTAACATTTTCTTGGTTGTTTCCGAAGAAAAAATTTAACCTAAATACAAATACTAACGGAGAACATCGTGCTTTTGTAACTACAGGAACTTACGAAGAAGTGTTTCCGTTTGATATATTTCCAATGCAAATTTTAAAAGCATGTATGTACGAGGACTTAGACGAAATGGAAGCTTTAGGAATGTACGAAATTGCACCAGAAGATTTTGCACTTACCGAGTTTGTGTGTGTGTCTAAACAACCGCATCAGCAAATAATTAGAAAAGGTTTAGACGTAATGATTAAAGAAATAGGTTAGCCAATTATGAATTTAGAATTATGAATTCAGAATTAAGAAATAAATAAAAAAATGGGTTTAAAAAGTACATTACATAACTTAAAAGAAAAGTATAGAGGTACCAAAATGGCTCCAGCCTTTAATGCATTACATACCTTTTTATACTTACCAAATAGTACCACTCAAGGAGGCACTCACATAAAAGCAGCCGACGATTTAAAACGTACAATGAATACAGTGATTATGTCACTTATTCCGTGTTTAATCTTTGGTATGTTTAATGCAGGTTATCAGCATCATTTAGCGCTTGGAGATATTCAAGCAGTAACAGGTGGCTTTTTTAGTAGTGAATTCTGGACAATGAGCAACTTTTTGGTAGGTTTCTGGAAAATATTACCATTGGTAATTGTGTCTTATGGTGTTGGATTGGGTGTTGAATTTTTATTCGCTATTATAAAAAATCACGAAATAGAAGAAGGCTATTTGGTAACAGGAATGTTAGTTCCTTTAATTGTACCTGTAGATATTCCACTTTGGATGTTAGCTGTTGCAGTAATTTTTGGAGTAGTAATAGGTAAAGAAGTATTTGGAGGCACAGGAATGAATATCTTAAATCCTGCTTTAACCATTCGCGCATTTTTATTTTTTGCGTATCCAACCTGGATGAGTGGTGATAAAGTTTGGGTACATGGAGCAGTAGAAAGAGATAATTTAATTGCTGCGGGACAAAATATTGACGCTATTTCTGGCGAAACCATACTTGGAGGTCTCGCACAAAATCTAGATATGTTAGGTCAAACGGCAAATGTTTGGAATGCCTTTATGGGATTTATTCCAGGATCGGTTGGAGAAACATCAACCTTACTCATAATACTAGGAGGTTTGTTTTTAATCTTCGCCAAAATAGGAAGTTGGCGAATTATGCTATCGTCTGTAGTTGGAGCATTAGCAATGGGATTAATTTTCAACTTTATTGCAGATTCTGGTTGGATTGCTGAAACGAGCAAGTTTCATAGTTTAATGAATACCACATTTTGGCATCACTTGCTTATTGGTGGATTTGCTTTTGGTATTGTATTTATGGCAACCGATCCTGTAACAGCATCACAAACCAATAAAGGAAAATGGATTTATGGATTTTTAATAGGGTTTTTGTCTATTATGATTCGTGTCTTTAATCCAGCATATCCGGAAGGCGTAATGTTGGCCATTTTACTAATGAATGTGTTTGCACCTACAATCGATCATTATATAGTTCAAGGTAATGTAAAGAAACGGTTAAAACGAATGAAAGTTAAAAGTGCCTAAAATGCGCTTAAGTTCATTAAGTTGAAATGGAAAAACTAAAAATTTAAAATAAGTTTTAAAGGTTAATTAATTAAAAGTAAAGCTGAAAAAATGTTAAAAAAAACTTTAGACACTTTAAGTACTTATAACTTTAGACACTCATAAAAGAATGGAAAAGAGAATAGATAAAAATTCATATACACTACTTTTTGCCGTTGGAATGGTAATAGTAGTTGGTTCTATATTAGCATATACAGCATCTGTTTTAAAACCTAATATTGATGCTAATAAACGTCTGGAAATGCAACAAAATATTTTGTATGCAATGGGAATAAATGACAATGATGAAAAAAGTGTTGCTTTTATTTCAACCGATAAAGCTCCTGAAGCATTTTTAAAATATATTATCAAACAATTAGTAATTCAGGATGGCAATGTTACCGAAGACTCAACGGCATATCTAATCGATGTTAAGAAAGAAAAGACATTAGCCAAAGACGCATCATACTCAAGACGATTGCCATTGTTTGTTGGAGAAA
>JADFSQ010000093.1 GCA_022560715.1 Bacteroidota bacterium | reverse complement strand
GCCAGCAAAAAATTTGACGTTTGGATATTTTTCAAGATATTCGTTTATTCTTCCACGTTTTACATTTTTAATCACCATAATAACCGATAATTTTTCTGCATCAATACCTTCATCATCATATATATATCCTGAAGAGTCAGACATAGTAACAACTTTTGCGCCTAATTGAGTTGCTTTTTCACAAGCGTATTGAGCAACATTCCCCGAACCCGAAACTACTACAATTTTATCTCTAAAAGTATCGTTTTTGGTTTTTAGCATACTTTGGGCAAAATAGACAGTCCCATAACCAGTTGCTTCAGGGCGAATTAATGATCCTCCCCAAGTTTTCCCTTTTCCAGTTAATACACCTGTAAATTCGTTGCGTAATTTTTTATACATTCCAAACAAAAATCCTATTTCTCTTGCGCCAACACCTATATCACCAGCAGGGATATCTGTATTTGGACCAATATGTCGGGATAATTCTATCATAAAAGCGTGGCAAAAACGCATAATTTCATCATCCGACTTTCCTTTAGGATCAAAATCAGAACCTCCTTTACCACCACCCATTGGTAACGTAGTTAGTGCATTTTTAAATACTTGCTCAAAAGCTAAAAATTTAAGAATACTCAAATTTACTGAAGGATGAAAACGCAAACCTCCTTTATAAGGTCCAATTGCCGAATTCATTTGAATTCGATATCCTCTATTTACAACTATTTCTCCTTTATCATCAACCCAAGCAACACGAAACATAATAACTCTTTCGGGCTCAACCATTCTTAATAAGATGTTTTTACCACTATAAATCTCTTGACTAACAATATAAGGTATTACTGCTTCTGCTACTTCTTCTACAGCCTGTAAGAATTCTGGTTCGTTGCTATTTCTCTCTTTTACAAGATCCAAAAAGGCATCTATTTTATCTTTCATTTAAAACGGTTTTGAATTTACTATAATTATATTGAATTTTAAGACTACAAATATACGATATCTTTAAAAATAGCGTTATTTTTTATAAAATTTCATAATAAAATTAAGTGGTAACTTGGTGGCTATAACAAGCTCCATAAATCTAACTTTTTTTACATTTCATCGGATTTTGTTGTTAGTTTATCGAAGTTTGATATATTTGTCATCAAAAGCCTCAATATATTTAGATATTATAGTATGCTTAGCCTTAAATATTTAACTGTAGTTTTCTTTTTCCTTTTAGGAATAAATTTAACGTACTCTCAATTAGGATTTTCTCATGAAATTGGAGTGATTGTTGGTCCTGTTGAATTTAGATCTGATTTTGGTAGTCGGTTTGAAGAAGAAACTAATTTAGGAAACTCTGGAATTGGCATAGGAATCATTCACTATATAAATTTTGCTTATCAAGCAGATTGTAACTGTTACTCTACTGATAATTATTTTAACGATCATTTTAAATTAAGAACAGAAGTTTCGTGGAACAAAACGATACTTGATCACCATGGTTTTTGGGTTAGGCCAGATAAAGTTAGTGACAATGCGGATAGACTTAGAGGTCATCATGGTGTCGCCGAAAATTTTGATATCGGGATGCAACTTGAATATTTCCCAAAAAGTATTCGTTCTTTCCAGGCTTTTAGTTATAAATTTGCGCCTTTTGTTAGTTTAGGAATTCATTATACTTCATCTACTCCAAAAGCGAGTACCGATTATGTAAGCCCTAATCCTGATGTAATATTTGGAGATATTACCGATCCAAGAAACTTTTATTCGTATTGGGAACCCGGATCTATTAGACCTAAAAATATAAATGCTTGGTCTATGGTTACAAGTGTCGGTGTAAGATATAAACTAACAATGCTTTCAGATTTGATGTTAGATCTAAGATGGCAACTATACTTTAGTGATTGGATTGACGGTTTTAATCATCAATTGAGTTATAATAAATTTAACGATTGGTTAATATGGTTGAATTTTGGGTATATCTACTATTTAAACTAAATTTTAATTTAAAGCCTGTTTTAAATCGTTTATAAGATCTTCTATATCTTCAATCCCAACGCTTAATCGTATAAGTGAGTCTACAACGCCTGATTTTTCACGTTCCTCTTTTGGGATACTTGCATGTGTCATACTTGCTGGATGACCAGAAAGAGATTCCACACCACCAAGTGATTCGGCAAGTGTAAATAGTTGCAAATTTTCTATAATCTTAATCGCTTCAGCATAATTATTCCCTTTTGTGGTGAAGGAAAGCATACCTCCAAAATCTTTCATTTGAGATTTAGCTATATTATGATTTGGATGTGTTTCAAATCCTGGCCAATACACCTTTTCAATTTTAGGATGTGAAGCCAAAAATTCAGCCACTGCTCTTCCGTTTTCACAATGTCTCTGCATCCTAACATGAAGCGTTTTAATACCACGCAACACTAAAAAACTATCTTGAGGACCGCAAACTGCTCCACTAGCATTTTGAATAAAATATAATTTTTCAGCAAGTTCTTTGTCTTTCACAATTAGTGCTCCCATAACCACATCGCTATGTCCTCCAATATATTTTGTGACTGAATGCATTACAATATCTGCTCCCAAATCGAGTGGTAATTGTAAATACGGAGTCGCAAATGTGCTATCTACAGCAAATAATATATTGTATTTTTTTGCTAGCACCGAAACAGCTTTTATATCAATAATATTTAGCATTGGGTTGGTTGGTGTTTCTACCCAAATAAGTTTTGTGTTACTGTTTATTAAGGTCTCAATATTTTCGATGTTTCTCATACCAACAAAATGAAATTTTATTCCGAAGCCTTCAAAAATCTTTGTAAATAAACGGTAAGAGCCTCCATACAAATCGTTAGTAGAAATAACCTCATCGCCAGGTTTTAACAGCTTAATTATAGCATCTATTGCGGCCATTCCAGAACCAAATGCCAAACCATAATTTCCGTTTTCTATACTTGCAAAAGCTTTTTCTAAAGCATTTCGGGTTGGATTATGGGTTCGTGAATATTCATAGCCTTTATGACCTCCAGGAGTGGATTGCGCATAAGTTGATGTTTGATATATTGGCGGCATTACCGAGCCATAAGCTGGATCGTGTTCTTGCCCTCCATGAATAGTTTTTGTGTTGAATTTCATGTGTTTATATTTTTTGTCTTTCAAAGTCACATGGAACATCCATAGAATCATTTTCTTGGGTTGAAAATTTAGTTATAGATGTTTCGTATGTTAAATTATTTGCAACAAATTTAGTTTTTAATTCGTTGTATTCAAATAGAACCAATATCTTTAATTAATGTTTAACAAAAAAACTCAAAGTGAAAAAACTTGTCCTATTACTACTTGTTTCAATCGGAATAGTTTCTTGCACTAAAGAGGTTCGTTTAACCTTTTCTGAAACTAATTTTACAAAAAACGAAAATGCTGTTATAGAAATTAATATCCCAAAAGCCGAAGGCACTATTGAAGTTTCAGAAGCTATTAATGCAGCTATTGAAAACTTTATTGTCAGCACTATTAGTTTTAGCGAAGATTCTCTCATAAACGTATCCTTAAATGAAGCTATGATGAAATTTGATTCTGTTTATATTGAGTTTAAAGACGATTTTGAAGAGGACTCTTTAGTTTGGGAAGCGTTTATAGATGGTGAAGTGACTTATCAATCTTCAGAAATAATTTGTGTTGCCATAAACAGCTATTTAAATACTGGAGGCGCTCATGGAAATACTAATATTTCTTTTTTAAATTTTAATTCTCAAACCGGAAAGCTTCTGCAAAACGATGATATTATTAAAAACAAGGATTTTCTTAAACTGGCAGAAAAATATTTTAATATTGAATTACAAGAGATGTTAAATGAAAACGGCTTTGATGATTATTTTTTTGGAGACGGTTTTCACCTGCCAGAGAATATTGGATTTAGTGATGAAGGTGTGATTTTACTTTACAATGTTTATGAAATTGCACCATATTCTGAAGGAATTACGGAATTTACAATTCCTTTTGAAGAAGCACTCCCATATTTAAAACTATACTAATCGGCGTTTTTAGCAAGTCGTTTTATTAATGGACCAACGGTTAAGCCTTGACCTATAATTGAAAAAACAACTATTATGTAGGTAATTACCAAAAATAATTCTCTATGCATTTCCTGTGTTAAAGTCAAGGCTAAAGCGATTGAAATTCCACCTCGTAATCCTCCCCAAGTCATAATTAAATTTGTGTTAGGAACAAAATCTAACCTTTTTGAAAAGAATTTAATAGGAAGCCATAATGATGCATACCGGCATGATAATACAATAGGAACTGCCAGAACTCCTGCCAAAATATAACTGCCTTCAAAAGTTAAAATTAGCATTTCCATGCCTATTAAAACAAACAAAATAGTATTTAATAACACATCTATGAGTTCCCAGAATTTATCGACATAGGTTTCGGTAATTTTAGACATGGCAGCATTTCTTACTTTATCATTCCCCACCAATAAACCACAAGCTACCATGGCTAAAGGTGCTGAGAGATGAAATTTTTGTGCTAGTAATGTTCCGCCCATAACTACAGCTATGGTTATAATAACTTCCACCTCATAATCGTCTATAGATTTCATTAATTTATAGGTTATCCAACCTAAGATTAAGCCCAGTACAATTCCGCCAAGCACTTCCACTGCAAACATTTCGGCAACATGTGCAAAGGTTATGTCACTACCGCCTTCAGCAATTTTTAAAATCGTTAAAAATACAACCACTCCTACACCGTCATTAAATAAAGATTCTCCAACAATTTTAGTTTCTAATTTTTTTGGTGCATTCGCTTGCTTTAAAATTCCTAAAACAGCTATAGGGTCGGTAGGCGAAATTAAAGCTCCAAATAGTAAACAATACAAAAAATCTACCTGTAAACCCAAAAGCATTATGACATAAAACATTATTATCCCCACCAAAAAAGTAGATGCCAAAACGCCTAAAGTAGCAAATACTAAAACTGGCCAACGCTGTATTTTTAATTGTTCAAAATTTGTGTGTAATGCCCCTGCAAATAATAAAAAAGAAAGCATAATATCAAACAATACGGTTTTAAAATCTATATTTTCAATAAATGCTTTTTCTTGTAAAAGTAGGGTGTTATCAAACTGCCCGATAGCAATAATAATTAGCGTAAAAATAATTGTCAACACCATTAATCCAATGGTTATTGGCAGCTTTAAAAAGCGTTCGTTAATATACCCGAAAATAGCCGAAAGCACAATTAAAACGGTTACTATTGTGTAATAATCCATGCGTTAAATCGATTTTTTTAATGCTAAAATATATCCCAAATGAATACCCTCATGAAAAGGAATAAATCCCATAGCCTCTTCAGCATTAGTAATTATGGTTTTTGTAGAAAGTGTATATTGATTAAAGGTTTTAAAAGCATCGTTTTTATAATCTTCCTTTGTTTTTTCTATTGTAGTAAATAATAATTTTTTAATTTCATCTACTTCATTTTGAGTGACATCTCGTTTTGGTTTTGTGCCTTTTTGATACATTCCTATCATTTCTTCAGAAATAATTGTAGGCAATCCTGAAAGTTTATAAACCAAAAGTTGTTGAATGGTTATGGTGTGAGCAATATTCCAAATAATATTATTGGCAAACCCTTTGGGTATTTTATTTAATTGCTCCAATGAAAAATCGTCTAAAAAAGATCTTAAAATTTCTCTGTTTTTAATTGTAATCTCTAAAGCCCAAATCATATCTTATTTTTTTTGATAAAAGTACTTATTTCTGATTAATTGATTTTCTTTGTAAAGTTAATTTTTATCGCCATGAAAAAAATATATTACCTAAAAATATGCAATACCTGCTTACGAATTATAAAAGAATTAAATCTTCCTTCAGATTTTGTTTTGCAGGACATTAAAGAGCAAGGGGTTACAGTAAAACAACTTGATGAAATGCAAAAGCTATCAGGTAGTTATGAGTCTCTTTTCAGTAAAAGAGCAAAGCTTTACAAGGAAATGGATTTAAAAACCCAAACGCTTACTGAAAGAAATTACAAACATTATATTTTACATCATTATACATTTTTAAAACGCCCTGTGCTTCTAATTGATAATCACATATTTATAGGAAACAGTAAAAAAACAGTGAATGCAGCAAGACAATTTTTAAATGAACAATAGAACACTCGCCCTCTTAGCCGCTTTAGTTGCTACAACAATATATGGATTAAACCATACTATTGCCAAAGGGTTAATGCCAGTTTATATCAAGCCTTTTGGCTTTATTTTTGCGCGTGTTTTAGGCGCTGCAATACTGTTTTGGATTATTGGTATTTGGGGACCAAAAGAGCGCATAGAAACTAAAGACTGGAAACGAATTGTGTTATGTTCCGTTTTCGGAATGGTTATAAATATGCTTATGTTTTTTAAAGGTTTAAGCCTTTCTACGCCAATAAACGCTTCTATAATAATTACTATTTCTCCTATATTCGTATTCTTAATGTCTGCTTTTTTTATAAAAGAAAAAATTACTTTAATTAAATACTTTGGAATAAGTTTAGGTTTTTCAGGTGCTTTAGCTCTCATACTCTTTAGTAACGAAATGCGACATGATGCTCCAAACATTACTTTAGGAAATATTTTATTTGTCGGAAATTCAATTTCTTATGGCATATACCTCATCATTATAAAGCCATTAGCTTTAAAATACCATCCTTTTACGTTGATGAAATGGATATTTTTAATAGCAGTTATCATAAATCTGCCAATTACAATTACGGAGTTTATTGAAGTAGAGTGGGCTTCGCTTCCTTTTGAAGCTGTTTGGAAGCTTTCGTTTGTTGTTATTGGTACTACCTTTTTAACTTACTTATTAAATGTATTTGCTTTAAAAGAATTAAAAGCGTCAACGGTAGGTGTGTTTATGTATTTACAGCCACCTATCGCTATTTTTTTTGCAATTATTGTAGGAAGTGACTCGTTGACTTTTGTTAAATCTATAGCAATACTGCTCATATTTGCTGGTGTATATTTGGTTTCGAAAAACCCCAAGTTACACTTTAGATAGGTATAAGTTTTGTTTCGTCTATTATCTATTCAAAAAATTAAGTGTTTTACTATCTTTGTACATCTTTTAAATTATCGGAATGATACAATCAATGACAGGTTACGGAAAATCTGTATTACAGCTTCCTAACAAAAAAATTTCTATTGAAATAAAATCTTTAAACAGCAAAAACCTCGATTCGTACGTTCGTACACCTTCCATTTACAGAGAAAAAGAGTTAGATATTCGTAAACTTCTTACTTCTAAATTAGAACGTGGGAAAATTGATTTTTCATTATTTATAGAAAATAATGGTGAAGAGATATC
>JADFSQ010000092.1 GCA_022560715.1 Bacteroidota bacterium | reverse complement strand
CTGTTGAAATTAAAAAGTTAGAAGCAATTACACAAGAACAAATTGCTACTGCTTTTAAGCGAGATGATTTAATTATTTATACCAACCCAGATGATTTTAAACAATATTTATTTTCTCAAGATTTTAAAAATACTTCTTTACTGCTTATGAGTAGTGGTAATTATGGGGGACTGGATTTTGAAAAGGTAAAAGGGCTTATTAATTAAACATATTGTATAAATTTTTCAATACTTCACCTATTAACTTTAATCAGTTCTTCTTTTGCTCTTAATTGATCTTCACATTTATCCTATGAGGTGTATAATAATGTAATTCAAGGCAGGCAGTTGTTTGCTTGTCTTTAGATGGATTATGTTTAGTAGAATACAGTTAAACTCCAAACTGTGTTAAATGATGATCTAAATGTTTGTATTGCATTTGCCCTCTTTGTTCGGTTGTAAAAATTCCAAATATAGGATGCTTTGGCCAATTGGTATTGTCTTTTTTACTGGCAAATTCATTAATAAGATTTACAATGTTATTTTTTTCTGCTTCAAAATCTTGAGGTTCGGTAATAACAAATTCTTTTGCTGTGCCTATATTACGTCTATAGGGTCTGTCACTATACATCATAGGCTTAAAGAGTTTAAATATTATTTTTGTAAAAAATCCTGCTTTCCCTTTCATTTCACGTTTTCCAAGAGCTATTTCCATTGGCTGTTGGCAGTGTTTAAGCATCTGTCCAACATTCATTTTACCCCAATTTGGAGAAGAACTCTCGTTCAATTTTTCAATTCTATTTAAAATATCTTGATGCGTTTCAGTTTCAAATAAAGATTTCATAGTAGTATTGTTAAATTGGTATTAATTTATAATTTTTAAAATAAATAAAGTAAAACTAAATTCCAAATCCTAATATTAATGCTTCAAAATCAATAGAATACTGATTTTTAAGATAAAATATGATTAATTTAGGTTTCTAAAACTCTATTTAGAACTATGTACTGACGTATACTGATTACTGCAAACTGAACACTATCTTTGTTTCTGAAATTTGCAATAATTATATTTATACAATGCTAGAAAAACCATCTTCTTTTTCAATAAAAAACTGGTCGCAAGACGATCAACCACGTGAAAAACTGCGTGATAAAGGTAAAGCTACATTAAGTGATGCAGAATTAGTTGCTATTTTAATTGGTTCAGGAAATACAGATGAAAGTGCTGTAGCTTTGAGTAAGCGTATTTTGGCAAGTGTGAATAATAATTTAAACGAGCTAGGAAAGTTATCTCTAAAGCAATTGATGGAGTTTAAAGGTATTGGAGAGGCTAAAGCTATTAGTATTATTGCTGCTATGGAGTTGGGTAGGCGTAAAAGAGGTGAGGAAGCATTGAAGAAGCACAAAATAACCTCGAGTAAGTCGGTTTTTGAATTGATGCAACCTGTAATTGGCGAATTGCCTCATGAAGAGTTTTGGATTATTTATGTAAATAACTCGAATAAGGTCATCCGAAAAAATCAACTTAGTAAAGGAGGAATTACAGGAACATTAGTGGATGTTCGTATAGTGCTTAAAAATGCTTTAGAAGTTGGTGCAACAGGAATAATATTAGTACATAACCATCCTTCAGGAACATTAAATCCAAGTGAAGCCGATAAGCAATTAACCAAAAAACTAAAAACTGCTGGAGAAAGTTTAGATATAAAAGTGTTGGATCATTTAATCATCACCGAAAAAGCATATTTTAGCTTTGCAGACGAAAACCTTTTGTAGGTTAAATCTCAAAACACAATCCCGATAGCTATCGAGACCAAATTCCAATACTTTATATTGATGAAATTCTTTATTTTGGAGTTTGAAATTTTTAATATTGGAATTTACATTTTATAAATGTTATTAGTATATACTCATAAAATAACACCTCGATTAAAGTACATCTTTAAACATATTTGCACAAGAATATTAGGGTTTCCAGTTTCTTTTACTACAACAGTAGAAGAGTTTATTGCACATGATAGTTTAAAAATGTCCTATACAAGGAAAGCATTAGGTAACGAATTTTTTATTAAAAGCCATGAGATTTTGTTTGAGCAAGGTTTGTCGGATATTGATATACAGGTTCAAGACTGGAAACATACCAAAGCCTTCTTTTTCAATGGTGAAAAAAGTGCAATCTCTTTCGATATTTTTGCGGCTTCGTTTTATTTATTAACTCGTTATGAAGAATATTTACCACACGTAAAAGACGACTATGGTCGCTTTACAGCAAAAGAAAGTTTGGCTTTTAAAAATGGATTTCTTAAACAGCCAGTTGTAGATATTTGGGCGTACTTATTTAAAGACTCATTGCAAGAACGGTTTACTGATTTTAAATTCAAGAATCGTACTTACAGCATCAATCCAGTTATAGATGTGCCCGTTGCATATTATTTTAAACACAAAGGATTAATGCGTACCATTGGCGGAACATTAGGTGATATTTTAAGGTTTAAAATAAGGCAATTATATCATCGATATTTAGTGCTTTTAAGGTTTAAAAGAGATCCTTATAATACCTTTAAATGGATTATAAATAAGCAGAAACAAACAAAACATAAGTTTGTCGTATTCTTTTTAATAGGAGATTATTCTACTCACGATAAAAATATAAGTATTAATAAACGCAAGTTTGTATCGTTAATAAAATCGGTTGCCGATTACTGTAAGATTGGATTAAAAGCTTCCTATTTTGCTTTGGAAAATTTTGACACCCTAAAGGAAGAAAAAACTAATATGGAATCTATCATTAATACGACATTAGAGGCATCCAGAAATTCGTTTTCTAAATTAAATTTACCAGCAAGTTATAGAAATCTTATCGATCTTGAGATTAAGGAAGATTTTACAATGGGTTATGTAAACGAGATTGGTTTTCGGGCAGGAACTTGTACGCCTTTTTTGTTCTATGACCTCGATTACGAAATACAAACACCATTAATGATAAACTCGTTTCATGTAATGGATTATGCTTTATTAAAACACGCATCTTTATTAGATAAAAAAGAAACACTTAATAGGATTATAAATGAAGTAAAGCGTGTAAATGGTACTTTTATTCCAGTGTTTCATAATTATACATTTAGTAACGAAGCAAGGTGGCATGGATTTAAAGAACTATTCTCTATAATTTTAGATTCTGTAGATGAAGATTAATAATATTTCTCATATTTTTTTTGATTTAGACCATACACTTTGGGACTTCGATAAAAACTCAGCACTTACGTTCAAAAAAATATTTGAAATCAATAATATTAAAGTTGATTTAGATGATTTTTTAGAAATTTATGTGCCTATAAATTCTCAGTATTGGAAATTGTATAGAGAAGAAAAAATTGATAAGGAAACCTTGCGCTACGGAAGGCTAAATGATGCGTTTAAGCTGTTAAACATAAAAGTAAAATCGAGCATGATAAATAAACTGTCTGATGATTATATTACATTCTTAAACACGTTTAACCATTTGTTCGAAGGCACAATTGAAATTTTAGAATATCTTAACCCTAAATATAAACTTCATATTATTACAAATGGATTTAAAGAAGTTCAACAAGGAAAGTTAAACAATTCTGATATTGATAAATATTTTCAAACGGTTACAAATTCTGAAATGGTAGGTGTTAAAAAACCCAACCAAAAAATTTTTAAACATGCCTTAAATAAAGCTAAAGCCAATATGAGAAACAGCATTATGGTTGGAGACAATTACGAAGCAGATATTTTGGGAGCTTTAAATTTTGGTATGGATGCTATTTGTTTTAATTACCATAATGAAACTCTAGGAAAAGATGTAAAACACGTTGACAATCTTTTAGAATTAAAAAAATATTTATAGCTATATTTACAATCATTAAATTAAAATTTTACCAATGAAAAAAATAATTATTTCATTAATTCTAGTATTAGGATTCGCTATTATTTGTAAAGCTCAACCAACCCTAAACGATTATAAATATGTTATTGTAGAAAAGCAGTTTCATTTTCAAAATGAAGCCAACGAATACAATTTGAATAGTTTAACTCGATACTTGTTTAAGAAAAATGGATTTAAACCCATCCTAGAAGGAGAGATTTATCCAGATGATTTAAAATCAAATTATTGTTTAGCATTAATTTCAGAAATAACAGCTAAAGGAGCTTTTAAAACAAGAGTCACTATTGTTTTAAGAGATTGCGATAATAATATAGTATTTCAGACGGAAGGAGTTACTAAAGAAAAATATTTTGATAAAGTTTATAAAATTGGAATTCAAAAAGCAATGGAAGGTTTTAATGCCGTTAATTACTATTACGAACCAAAAAAAACAAATTCCACAAAGGATGTGTTAAGAAGTACTGATATAAGTAATCAAAACAACAAAAATGATGTTGAAAAATTAATTGCAGAAAATAAAGAGTTAAAAGTAAAGGAAGAAATTCTTATTGTAAAGGTTGAAGAAATTGAAAAAACGCCTCTAATAGATTCAGAAACTGTAGTAGCCTTAATGGAAGATGAGAATTATTTTATAGCAAAATCTATTACTAACGGATTTGAATTGATAAATAGTAAATCTAATAAAGTAGAGTTCATAATTCGTAATGCATCAATTCCGAATGTTTTTATTATTATAAATAAAAATGGCATTATCTATAAAAAAGAGAATCAATGGATACGTGAATATATAGTTGGCGACAAAACAGTAATAGAGACTTTAGATATTAGATTTTAACAACCTATTTAAAAAAAAATGACAACTAAATATATTTTCGCTCTTATTGTTTTATGTTTTGTCTCCAGTACATTTTCGCAAACAACTATTAACGATTATAAATATGTAATCGTTCCTAACAGATTTAATTTTTTAAAATCTATAGATCAATACCAATTAAACTCTTTAACTAAGTTTTTATTTAATAAATATGGATTTACTTCTATTATGGATAATGAGGTTTTCCCCAAAGATTTAGTAGATAATGGATGTTTGGCTTTACGTACTGATGTTGAAAATCTGAAAGGATTTTTTATAACAAAATTAGTTGTGGTATTGAGAAATTGTAAGAATGAGATTGTTTTTTCTTCTGAAGTAGGAGAGACCAGAGAAAAAGATTTTAAGAAAGCTTATCATTTAGCATTAAGAGACGCTTTTAAATCGTTCGAAACGGTTAACTATAGTTATAAACCAACTGAAAAAGCATTAACCGAAAACAGAACTAAAACTGAAACTAATCAAGAAATTGAAAATTTAAAGGAAGAAATAAAGTCTCTAAAAGACCAAGAATCATCTAATGTAAAAGTTGCTGCTAAAGCCGAAGAAAAAAATGTTGAAATATTAGATGAGGTTGAAGAAATTAAAGCAATTGTAGAAGTTGATAAAGCTGTAGTTACCGAAGTTAAGACCGTTAAAACTTCAAATGTATTATATGCACAAGTAATTGAAAATGGGTTTCAGCTTGTTGATTCTACTCCAAAAGTAGTCATGATTTTATTGACAACACCTAAACAAGATACATTCATTGTAAAAGACAAAGACGCAATCGTTTATAAAGAAGACGGCTTTTGGTATATCTCTCAAAATGATGGAAAAAACTATAGTACTAAATTATTGAACATTAAATTTTAATTCCCTAACACCTAATAATCATATTTATATTTCCAGCGTAGTTTTAAAAATTCACGTAAACCATTTTCCCGAGGATTATTTCCAGGTTCATAAAGTTTGGTGTTCTTAATTTCTTCAGGCAAAAACTCATGTTCTGCAAAATTGCCTTCATAATTATGGGCATATTGGTAGTCTTCGCCATAACCTAACTCTTTCATAAGTTTAGTTGGTGCATTTCGCAAAGAGAGAGGCACACTTAAATCGCCAGTTTTTTTTACTAATTGTTGTGCGTTTTTAATAGCTTGGTACGATGCATTACTTTTTGCAGAACATGCTAAATAAGTTGCACATTGACTCAAAATAATTCGCGATTCCGGGTAACCTATAGTAGAAACCGATTGAAACGTACTATTTGCAATTACCAAAGCCGTTGGGTTTGCGTTACCAATATCTTCACTTGCAAGAATTAGGAGTCTTCGAGCAATAAATTTTAAATCTTCACCACCTTCTATCATTCTAGCAAGCCAATACACAGCAGCATTTGGGTCACTACCACGAATTGACTTTATAAAAGCTGAAATAATATCGTAGTGTTGCTCACCGGTTTTATCATAACGAACAGTATTATTCTGTACTTTTTGTAATACAGATTTGTTTGTTATAATAATATTTTTAGAATTATCAGAATTTACTATAAGCTCAAAAATGTTCAACAACTTTCTGGCATCTCCACCTGAAAGACGCAATAAAGCTTCAGTTTCTTTAAGTTTAATGTTCTTTTTAGAGATTAGCTCATCTTTTTCAATTGCTCGCTTTAAAAGTGCTTCTAAATCTTTTTTATCAAAAGAATTTAAAATATAGACTTGGCAGCGCGATAATAATGCAGGAATCACCTCAAAACTTGGATTTTCGGTTGTAGCACCAATTAAAGTTACCCAACCTTTTTCAACCGCTTGCAATAAAGAATCTTGTTGCGATTTACTAAACCTATGGATTTCATCTATAAACAAAATAGGATTTTTTGTAGTAAATAAACCTCCGCTTTGTTTTGCTTTATTTATAATCTCTCTTACATCCTTAACTCCTGAACTAATGGCACTTAACGCATGAAAAGGACGTTCAGATGTATTTGCTATGATATTTGCCAATGTTGTTTTGCCAGTTCCTGGTGGACCCCAAAAAATCATGGACGGAATGAGTCCTTGCTTGATATGCTGTGTTAATGCACCTTTTGGTCCTACCAAATGTGTCTGGCTTAAAAACTCATCTAAAGTTTTTGGACGTAAGCGTTCGGCTAAAGGTTCATTCATAACGTAAAATTACAGTATTTTTGATTTATTTTATATGACAATTTATCATAAAAACAATAAATGGTTAACTATTTGCAATCTTTTATATAATTTTATCATTGTTGTCCGAGCAAAAAATTAAATAAGCTGTTAAAGCTTTGTGTTTGTTATTATCTGTGAGTTTCATAAAATTGACACCTTGCTTTTAATAATAAGTCTGCCTACCCTATTCAAGAAAAAAAATATGAGTTATTGAATCATACGAATTTTGACCAGTATATTTTCAATTAGCTATAATGCAGTCTTGATTCTTTGTTCTAACAGCGTAGCGGTCTTAAGTCTTTAGTCGGACATGATTTAATTTTATGTAAAATGAATAATCAAAACCAATTTAAATTTACCACAGGAGTTTTAGGATATCCTATTTTGTTTGTGCTCATTATTTGGATAGTCTTTTGGTTTGAAGTTCGTTTTGGATACAGGTTCAACTCGTTT
>JADFSQ010000091.1 GCA_022560715.1 Bacteroidota bacterium | reverse complement strand
CGGGAATCGGTGGCAACGGAATAAAATCGTACCGTTTAAGGAAATACTCTGTAGGATTAAAGATATTTACACCATAGAGAAATTACAGGATGCTCCTAACAGCACTTCTAAAAGTTACCGTGTAAAAGGGTTTGACGGGACCTTTGCGGTGATCAGTTCAGTTACAGTGCCTTTCTGCAATGACTGTAACCGTATTCGCCTGACGGCTGACGGTAAATTAAAGAATTGCCTCTTCTCTAATGATGAGGCAGATATATTGTCGGCATTGAGAAATGGGAAGGATATAAAACCTATTATCATTGAATGTATTGGCCGAAAATATGCAGAAAGAGGAGGATTAAAACAATTTGATAAACTGAATGCTAAACATGATTATGAGCGGGGAAGGTGCATGACGGCTATTGGCGGTTAAAGAACTTCTTTGCAGAATTATAACTATAACTATAACACACTATGAATAATAAAACAATTGCCGAATTGGTATCTGATGATTACCGCAAAGCCGAAGTTTTCAGGAGTTTCGGTATTGATTTTTGCTGTGGAGGAGGCATTACTATAAGCAAAGTCTGCGAAAAAAAGAATATTGATTATGAGCAACTGAAAGAGGAATTATTAACCGTTGATGCTGCGCCAAGAGCATTTGAGTACAACAAATGGGAGCTTGACTTTTTAATTGGCCATATTGTAAATGTACATCATACATATGTAGAAGAATCTATTCCTTTAATTAAACAATATGCGAGTAGAGTAGCAGAAGTTCATGGACATCATTATACAGAAGTTGTAGAAATAAATAACTTATTTACAGAAGTTGCCAATGAATTAACTGCACATATGAAGAAAGAAGAACTGATTCTTTTTCCTTATATAAAACAATTGGTTAAAGCAGAAAAGGAAAATGTTAAAGTATCTCCTCCTCATTTTGGAACTGTAAATAACCCAATACAAATGCTAGAAAATGAGCATGAAAATGCAGGAAATATTTTTAAAGAAATTGCACGATTAACAAATAATTACAGTCCACCTGAAGGAGCTTGCAATACATTTAAAGCATTATATGCAAAGCTTGACGAGTTTGAACAAGATTTACACCAACACATTCATTTGGAAAATAATATTTTGTTCCCTAAAGCAATTTTATTGGAGAAGTAAACCGATGAAAAATGTTTTTTTCATAGTATTATTAAGCCTAAACAGTTTAATTAATGCACAACAGTTCGATGTTTCAGCAGAAATTAGACCTCGTTACGAAAATAAGCACGGTTTTGGAACATTAATCGAAGAAGGTACTGAGGGCACTAATTTTGTGTCTCAACGTACACGTTTAAATTTTGGTTTTAAAAACGAAAAATTGAGACTTTATGTTTCGATGCAAAACGTAAGAGTTTGGGGAGACGTAAGCACATTATCAAGTGATGATAAGGCAACAGCTCTACACGAAGCTTGGGCAGAAGCAATTATAAATGCCAAAATATCTTTTAAAATGGGTCGTCAGGAAATAGTGTATGATGACCATAGAATTTTTGGAAATGTTGGTTGGGCACAACAAGCACGAAGTCATGATGCTTTTTTGTTTAAATACAGACCAAATGATAAAAACAGATTAGATGTTGGTTTTGCTTTAAACGCTGATTCGCGATCTGGAATAGACAATTTATACAGTAATGCAGCGGGTTATAAAGCATTTCAATATGCTTGGTTTCATAGCGATTTTGATAAGTTTGGCTTGAGTCTCTTGTTATTAAATACAGGAATTGAATATATAGAAAATATTGGTTTGTTAAACGAAAATATAACCATAGATTATATGCAAACGATTGGCTCAAGGTTAACTTATAATTTTAAAAAATTTGATGCTAATGTTTCAGTATACTTTCAAACAGGAAAATCTTTAGATAAAGATGTTAATGCTTCATATTTTGCTGGAAACCTTGGTTACAGAATTGACAATAATTTTAAAATTGGTATTGGAGTAGAATTCCTTTCAGGAAAAGATCAAGATGATGTAAGTACAGATGTGAAATCTTTTGCCCCACTATTTGGAACAAACCATAAGTTTAACGGTTGGATGGATTATTTCTACGTTGGTAATCATGCAAATTCTGTGGGTTTAACAGATATTAATTTTACATTGACCTATAATAAAGGTAAATTTTCAGCTAAATTAATTCCACATTTCTTTTCGGCAGCAGCAGATGTTTTTGATGGTTCAGATAAGAAGAACAATTATTTAGGAACAGAAATAGACTTAACTATTGCTTACAAATTTGCTAAAGACATTACCATAAGTGCGGGCTATTCAAAAATGTTTGCTACAGATACTATGGAAGTGTTAAAAGGTGGAGATAAAGATGCAGATAATAGTTGGAGTTGGATAATGTTTACATTCAAGCCAAAATTATTTTCACATACTATAAAAAAAGATTAATGTTTTAGTGTAACTCTGATTTTTCCTAAATAAAGATTATGCTTCATAAAAGATTCTAATAACCTGAGTTCGACCTAATATTTGTTTACAGTTTAGATGAATTTTTATTCAATTCGAAGTTAGATTTTTGAAAGACTGACTGGTTAATTTGAGGAAATTTGGCGAGAATTCACTAAATCCAAAGGAAATCCAAAGAAAAATAATCTTTTTTATGTGAAATTTTTAAAATATCTAGATATTCTTTCAAATTTCACATTTCAAATCTTACCTTTTCTTTGTATTCTGTAAATTAAATCTTAGGTCGAACTCAGGTTAATAATGAGACCAAATTTATACTAATAGCAGTTATAACTTTTCTTTTTTTTAATTCTAACAGACAGACTAAAGGTGCAACAGCGAATGCTTTTAAAAAAAAGAAGTAACTACTTGACAATGGACTAAAATGATTGCGTTCTTATCGCAATTATCACCACAATGGAAACACTGTGTGTTATACATACATTTGATCATTTATACCTATTACAAAGTTTGATAATAGTTTATAAATAAAATATGATAATTGTCATGTTTTGATTAATTTTACATGATTTCAAAATTCAGATATGAGTAAGTGTGAGCAATGTATCATTAAACAGTTTAATTCATTAAAGAATTTAACTAAGGAAGAGTTAATAAGGATTTCTGCTTGTAAAACCTCAAGAACAGTAAAAAAAGGAGAAATTATTTTTGAAGAAGGTGTGATGCTTAATGGTGTGTTTTGTGTCCGTGATGGTATAGGTAAACTTACAAAGTTAAGTGCAAATGGTAAAGACCAAACGGTTACTTTAATTGTAAAAGGAGAGTTATTAGGGCAGCGTTCTATAATAAGTGGTGAAAGAACAAATCTTCGTGCCACAGCACTTAATGATATGGAGCTATGCTTTATTCCTAAGGACGAAATTATGAGAGACTTGAAAGAAAATCCTGCTTTCACATTAGATATATTAAAACGTATGGCCATTGATTTAAAAGAAGCAGATAATATTATTGTTAATATGGCTCAAAAATCGGTAAAACAACGTTTGGCAGAAGTATTAATCTCAATTCATAAAAGTTTTGGCACAAATGCCAATGGCACTCTAAGTATACTATTATCACGTGAAGATTTTGCTAGTATTGTTGGTACAGCTACAGAGTCGGCAATTAGAGTTTTATCACAATTTAAAAAAGAAGGACTTATATCAACTATTGGTAAGCAAATAAAAATAGAGAATTTGGATGGCTTAAAGCGTATAGAATAAAAAAGCACTCTGATTCCCAATAGCTATTTGGATTCAGAGCGTTTTTCTTTAATCAATCTAATTTAAAAGATTTTACATCTTTAAAAGGAGAAATGTCAAGTTCTTCCATCACAGTTTGATATGGTTTCCATTCCTCATTAAAAAATGTATTCGTTTTTTCTAAAGCATCATTTAAAGCATTTTTGGCATGTTTTATTAAAGTACGTTCAGTAGTTGTTAATCCGTATGGTCTTGTACCTGAATAAAAACCAGCAGTACCAATACGTTGATTTACATTTACAACAGGATCTCGGGTAATGCCTTGCCTTTTGTCTTCTTTACCGAGATAAATTGCAATTACTTTATCTATCTTTTTGATAATATTTTTTGAAGATTTGATTTGATCTTTATATTTCTTTTTATCCAATTTTGCTAAACTTTTTCTATAATCTGAAGCTATAGCTTTGCTTTTGACAAGCTGTTTTACGGCATCGGCGGCAGTTTGTCTAATACCTTGAATTTCTTTTGAAGCATTATAAGCATCATTTACAGCATTCGTTGAAATTTTTAAACGAGGATCACTTTTTACGGTAATCATTTCTTCTGAAGTCTGATCTCCAAAACCTAACACCACTTTATAAGTACCAGGTTTTACCCGAGTGCCTCCTGGTTCTTTTTTGCTCTTTTTAATAGTTCGTGATGGTCTGTCTCCACCTTTTTCATCCATTCTCCACGACCATTTATGTATGCCAGTTTCTTTAGGAGCTTTTTGCTTTAAAGTTCTTATTAATCGGTCACCATCATAAATTTTCATGGTAAGCGAATCCCATTTCACTTTGTTTTCGTCTTTTTCAGAAGTATCTTCATCTTCATCTTCATCTTCATCTTCTTCATCTTTATCATCATCTTTTTTCTCATCAATCGTTACATAATATGAAAGTTGAGCACCACGACCACGATTTTCTCCATTAAAAAGTGCGTCACCACCAAAACGACTTCCTGTTGGTTGTTGGTAAGCAACTTGATAGGCTGTTGGAGGTTTAAACAATTCTAATTTTTGCTTTAAAACATTTTGATTTTTTGCAATAGCACGTAATGGATAAATATCATCTAAAACCCAAGCTGCACGACCAAAAGTTCCAATTACCAAATCATTTTCTCTTGGTTGAATCACTAAATCTTTAACAGATACTGTTGGAAAGCCTTCAGTCCATTTAATCCATTTTTGTCCAGCGTTAACGGATACGTATAAACCATCATCTGTACCTAAAAACATAAGGTTTGGTTCTTCAATATCTTCAACAATAGATAAGGCATAACTTTTTACATCATTTTCGTCAACAATTCGAGTCCAGGATTTACCGTAGTTTTTTGTTCTAAACACATAAGGTGTATAATTAAAGCGTCGGTAATCGTTAGCGACTAAAAGTGCTTCTCCTTTGTTTTTGTTGGAGGCTTTTATTTGAGGAATCCAACTCCCTGTTGGTAATCCTTTAATGTTTTTAGAAACATCAGTCCATGTTGCACCACCATTTTGTGTAAAATGAACACGACCATCATCAGTTCCAACCCAAAGCATATCTTTTTCAACAGGTGAAGGTTCAACCACTATAATTGTACAATAATTTTCGGCTCCTGTAGCATCCATACTCAAACCACCACTTTCATGTTGCTTCAATTTTTCAGGATCATTGGTTGTTAAATCTCCTGAAATTAATTGCCAAGTCAGACCTTTATCAGTCGATTTGTGTACAAACTGGCTTCCGAAGTAAATGGTACTGTTATCAAAAGGATTAATGTTTATAGCTGAATTCCAATTAAAACGAAGTTTAACATCTGCTTCAGGATGTGTTGGTCTTACTATATAATTATTACCTGTTTGCCAGTCGTAACGACTTACAAAACCTTGTTGACTCATCGACCAGCCGTAACGGGAATCGTCACGATCTGGAACGACATCAAAACCATCTCCAAACGAAATTTCCTGCCAGTACGAATTACGTATGCCTTGAGCTCTCCATACGTAAGCAGGACCTCTCCAGGAGCCATTATCCTGCATACCTCCATACACATTATAAGGATGTTCGTTATCGACACTAATATGATAAAATTGTGCCACAGGTAAGTTGCCAATAAAGCGCCATGTTTTTCCACCATCTTTTGTAATATTCATTCCGCCATCGTTGCCGTCAATCATAAATTGACCATTTGTTGGATGAATCCACCACGCATGATGATCGGGATGCACACCATTATCTACACCATAAGCAGGCATAAGTTGCGAAAAGCTTTTCCCGCCATCTTCGCTAACATTAACATAGGTAAAAATTGAATATACTCGATTTTCATTTTGTGGATCTACATATATTTCAGAATAATAAAAGGGTCTGTTCCCAATACCTCCTGAACCTCTTCCGCTGGAATTATCGTTTACTTTTTTCCATTTAAAACCACCATCTACACTTTTGTAGAGTGCGTTCTTTTTTGCTTCAATTAAAGCATATACTATATTTGGTTTGTTTGCTGCAATGGCAATACCTATTCTTCCTAAGTTTCCTTTTG
Source organism: Bacteroidota bacterium (assembly GCA_022560715.1). Lineage (GTDB taxonomy): Bacteria > Bacteroidota > Bacteroidia > Flavobacteriales > Flavobacteriaceae > PRS1. The sequence goes on along the minus strand of JADFSQ010000091.1, from coordinate 1,162 downwards.
GCAAACCGTCTTCGTCGCTTAATTTTTTCCATGTTTCTCCACCATCAAAAGTAATGTGCAATCCTGAGCCTTCTCCACCAGATTTAAAAAACCAAGGGTCACGTTTATGTTCCCACATGGCAGCAATAAGTTTATTAGGATTTGTAGGATCCATAACCAAATCGGCAGCTCCAGTTTTATTATTTGCAAACAAAATTTTGTTCCAGGTTTTTCCGCCATCTGTGGTTTTAAAAACACCACGCTCTGGATGTTCTCCCCAAGGTGAACCAATGGCAGCAACATAAACTATATCTGGATTTGTTGGATCTATAATTACACGATGAATATGACGTGTCTTCTCCAATCCCATTGCTATCCAGTTTTTACCACCATCCAGCGATTTGTAAATGCCATAACCTCCATTAAGACTGTTTCTCGGATTTCCTTCTCCTGTTCCTACCCAAATTACACTGGGGTTGGATTGTTGAATTGCAATAGCTCCAATAGATGCAGTAACTTCTTTATCAAAAATTGGTTTCCAGGTAATACCTCCTGAATTAGATTTCCATAAACCTCCTGATGCTGTACCAACATACATAATATCTGGATTGCTAAGAACTACATCAATGGCAGTCACACGACCAGACATGCCTCCTGGACCAATGTTACGAGGTTTCATATTTTTTACTAAGTCCATTGAGAATTCTTGTGCGGAAAGGAATGTAATGCAGAACAGCATTACAAGAGAAACTATTTTTTTCATTTTATTTTTGGTTAGAAATTGAAAGTGATAAAGTTAATGAAAAGCGTTTATGATTTTCTTAATGAGATGTTAATGCTTTTTTATTTTATAATTTTTATTGTTTTAGCTTTAGTCAAAACTAAAATTTGATAATTACTATTAAATTGTTTCGATTTATGGTTCAGAACAACACAAGAAATTTGCTTATTCAAGGTTTATTTTAATAAAAAAGTAACAGATTGAATAAAAGTTAAATAGGACTAAAACTTTTTTTACTAATTTTATAGTTTACTCTTTCACGAATAAGACAAAAAGCTTTGGTAATATGTGCTTCAACTGTTTTTTGGGAGACATTAAGATGTTCAGAAATTTCTATATTGCTTAATCCTTCCCGCTTACTTAATAAGAAAACATTCTTAAAAAGATTAATCTAATAGCTCC
>JADFSQ010000090.1 GCA_022560715.1 Bacteroidota bacterium | reverse complement strand
CTCATTAACCTGATCCCATCCTTCAAGAGGAATATCATATTTTAACAATTGCTTAAACGCGGCACAACTGAATTCAAAATTTTTTTTAATTCACAAAATGACTTATGGATAAGAATTTTGGCGACTGGTGATCTCGATCAAATGAAACCCAAATTGCGTGTGAACCGGACCATGCGTCTTGTTGATCTCTGCTGAAAAAACAACATCATCAAATTCTTTCACCATTTGTCCCGGCTCGAATTCACCTAATGCCCCGCCCTTTTGACCAGACGGGCATTGCGAGTGCTGTTTGGCGATCTCTGAAAAATCCGCGCCGCCATCAATTTGATTTTTTAAATCCTTGCATTCTTCTTTTGTATTCACTAATATATGCCGCGCTGAAGCTTTTACCATAATAATCTGCTCTTATGAGCGCTTGATTTACGGAACGATAGTGAACGTAAATCAATGCGCGAATTAGACCCCCCACCACTTTTTCATGTATGTACATGAAAAAGTGGTGGGGGGTGAATTCGGATAACAACTTGCGTTCATTTCATTCCGCAAGTTGTATCCTCATTCAACTCCGTTCTAGTTCCGTTTTAATCAGCATCATGACATCCAAATTATTTTTCGATACCATGACAAGGCGTGCGATCTCTGCACCCGGATCCACACTCCCATACATAAGCGTCAAGTTAATGCCTGCTTCTGCCATTTTATCCGTGACCGCCCGTAAAACCCCGGGTTTATTGTCTATGGAAAGCAAGATCACCTCTTCTTCTTCAACTTTGATATTGTTCGCTTCAAGCAACTCTCGCGCACCATTATTATCATCTGTGACAAACATAAACGCGGCCTTATTGTCAACGACGTAAGCACAATTAGCTAATAAATTTATACCAGTGGAGGTGATAATGCTTGTCACAGCTGCTAGCTTTCCTGCATCATTTTTGACCTGAATCATTAACTGTTTCTCTAAAACTGCCTTGATCATAAATCCTCTCTTTCAAAAAAACTCTATTTATTGCGCTTAAAAACGAACCCTAACACACGCTTTGCATCCGGGTCAAGCACCTTTGAAGTCATCTTCTGTTTCACTTCTTCCTCACATTCATCTTCGTACTTTACCACCAATTGCCATGTTGGGCTAGAACGATTATGAACTTTTGATACCGGTTCCTGCCCCAAAAAGCAACCCTTTGTATATGAAACAAGCCCCTTTTCACCGACATTTAACACAAAATCGTCATTAAAATCAACACCTTGGAGTGGGATATTGTTTCGCAGTCGAAAGAGTGTAAAATCCTCATCAGAAACTGTCGACTCCAGTTCATTATCCGCAATAATCAAGCGTCCCTTCTTTTGCGGAATAATTAATTCCGCTTCAGGAACGTCGTCAGTGCTATTTTCCATATCAAAATAGACATGGCTTTCCAGTCTTTGAACTTTAACCTGACTCAACTTGATATATCGATCAATGTGATTAAGGAGAGCATCGACACATGATTGTTGGCAAATAATCCAAAATTTATCATCGTTTATTTTGACTTGATCAAAAATGGCAACAATACGACCATGAATATTTAAAAAAACATTCCGCGGCTCATCAGGATCGTTGGCTGTTAAACCATTTAAAAACTGGATGGGATTATTTTTGAGGCTAAGGACGGTTTTATTAAGTTTGTATAGTTGCATGAGAAAAAACCAATCAATATTTTTTGTTGTTTGTGATTTCAGAAAAATTTCAAAATCTTTTGCCGAAGTATTTCTTAATTTATTGTCTTTTAAAAAAGACTTAATTGTTCTTTCTAATATATCTTCATTTATATAATCATCGAGATATTTTAATCCAACTCCAGCTTTATATTTGTTTGCTAAATTTTTATTAAACTTTAAAAGCGAATCTTTTTGCATGTCTAATGGCTGATCTCTATTTGTTCTCGCCATATGCATATATACGAGACCATATTGTTCGTTAAATTTTAAATCAGAAGCATGAAATGACCGAATTCCCCATACATTGGCTAACGAGCCTAAAAGTTTCATATCGGGATAATAGTCTTCAATGTATTTTATCATAAAATAAATTTGAATCCCATCTTTTAACCATTGTTCTTTTCTTGGATTTATAAGCAGAGTATTATCAAGATAGTTATTAAGAGTATTCTTTAACAGTTTTAATTCAAACTGAAAATTTTTAGGAAATGGTCTAATAAAATCTGGTAATTGGTTTAATCCATAAATTGGATTTTTTTTTGCATCTATATCAGAAACTATAAGTTTTTTGTGTGGATATTCACCTAAATAATCACTTATGAAATTTATAATCTTATATGAAATAATGGCCTTATCAGTAGCACCCAATCCTTTTTCGTCAATATTAGAAAGAATAGAAAATTTATTAGTCTGTACTGTTTTATAAATTTGTAATTTATTTAAAAATAATTTGCTGTCTATACGATTTTTTCCTGATAGAAAAATTGTTTGAGTATTACTGTTTTCAATCGTTTCTATAATATCTAATTCAGAAGTAAGAAAGTAGTTTTTTGGGAATTCAATTTGTAGATTGATATCTGCTTTAGGAATAAAAATATCATCTAAATTTTTATTACTATAATAATGCCAAGTGCCATTATATACTGCTGGAGTAATGTACCAATATTTTAAATTATAATCTTTTAAAGCTGTTACACCATAACGTGTAAACTTGTCTTTTGGAAGTTGTACTGTATAAACTAATTTTAAACTGTAACTATTATTTGGCAATAATGAATTTGCCAATTCAACTTTTATAACGTCAGGATGTGATTGTAGGCGTTCAAATACTAAATTAGTATTATTATTGTTTGTTATAGCAGTTATAACTGTATAACCACGATCTTCATTTTCTGCAAAATGAAATTTAGTACTGTACTCTTCTGAAAAACGTTTAGCTAATGGCGTGTTTTTAGTAGAATAACTATGACTCCAATCGTTAAAAAAAATGCTTTTTAAAGTATCTGTTGAAGTGTTTTTATAAACTATTTCCTGACTTATATGAATTTGATCGTTTTCAATATCGAACACAGCTATAATGTCAATTTTGTTTTGACATATAACACTAAATTGAAATAGTGAAAATATAAGTAGGTATAGTATATTTATTTTCAATTCGCTTTAATGAATTTTAATGGGTTTAAATTAAAGTTTGAGGCTACTATATAATAAATTCCATTTGACAAATTAGATACATTAAGCTGCAAAAGGTTTAGATTTTGAACTTTATAGCTTTCTATTTTTTGTCCTAATATATTATAAATAAAAATAAAATCACTTTTAAAAGCAATTGTGTTTAATTGTATTAAAAGTTTATCTTTTACAATATTACTTCCTGAAATACTAAACGTTGGTGTTATATTAAAATTACTTGTGCTTAAAGTTTCATTAGTTTGTAATTCTAAAGTAACCGGTAAATGATCGCTCATGTTGTAGAGCGCATTCCTGATCGTTAAACCAAAATCAACACCATTGCAACTATTAGAGTTTATTTCTTGATTATAGCAGTTTGTATTACCGTTATTTCCAAAAACTTGATACGAACTTGTTACATAAAAAATATCAGGATTAGTAAGCATATTTTCTGAAGTCAAAATAAAATCGAAACGATCATCAAAACCTCCAATGTCACCACCTAAACCAGTTTGTGTTCTTGTAGATTGCGTAAAAACATCTAAATAGGCAGTGTTATTATGCCAATTTCCAACTCTATTTGCAGGATCTACAAATGTTATATTATTGGTTACATCTGTTAATTCTAAAAAAGCAGGCTCAGAATTTGTATAAATATTAAGGTCGCCTCCCAAAACAACATAATCTGTACTTGGAAAAGTTGACAGATAGGTTGTTAAATCGTCTACCATTTGGAATCTTAAATCAGGATTAGGATCTTCTAAAATTATTTCTAAATTTTGTATTTTTGAGGAAGACTGATCCGGGAAATTTAGCAAGTTGTAAAACATGACCTTGAATGTTTCTTGTGAAACCACATTATTTATGGCACAAAAACAGACTATCAATATTACTAATAATTTCTTTTTCATTTTATTTAGGGAGAAAAAATTGTTGTTAATTTAGAAATTAATTCTTGTTCCATGCTTATTATAGAAAGAGTCTAAAATCTCAATAACCTCATCTTCTGTATCAACAAGATGTATTAAATCTAAATCGGTTGCGCTAACATTTTCAAATTTTTTAAGTACAGTATCTCTTATCCAATCCATAATGCCTTTCCAAAACTCTGTTCCAACCATTATAATAGGAAATTTTTCAATTTTTTTGGTTTGAATTAAAGTAATCGCTTCAAAAATTTCGTCTAAAGTTCCAAAGCCTCCAGGCATGACAACAAATCCTTGAGAATATTTTACAAACATAACCTTACGCACAAAAAAATAGTCGAAATCTAAGTTCTTATCTGTATCGATATACGGATTGTCATTTTGTTCAAAAGGCAATTCAATATTTAAACCAACTGAAGTTCCTCCAGCTTGATGAGCTCCTTTGTTTCCAGCTTCCATAATTCCTGGACCACCTCCAGTTATCACACCATAACCAGCTTCTACAATTTTTTCAGCTATTTTTTCTGTTAACTTGTAATATTTATTATCTGACTTTGTTCTAGCAGATCCAAATATAGACACACAAGGGCCAATCCTACTCATTTTTTCGAATCCCTCAACAAATTCTCCCATGATTTTAAAAATCGCCCAAGAGTCGTTTGCTTTTATTTCATTCCATCCTTTTAGATGTTTCTGTTTTTTCATCTTTTTAAAAATTTTGCAATGTGCTAATTTAATTCTTTTTTGAGGAATTGGGCTGTATAGCTCTTTTTGTGTTTTGCCACGATTTCTGGTGTGCCTTCTACAACAATTTCACCACCACTTTTTCCACCTTCATAACCTATATCAATAATATGATCTACCATTTTAATGACATCTAAATTATGTTCTATAATTAAAACTGTATTGCCTTTATCAGCAAGTTTGTTCAACACAATCATAAGCACCCTAATATCTTCAAAATGTAAGCCTGTTGTAGGTTCGTCTAAAATATAGAATGTATTTCCTGTGTCTTTTTTAGATAATTCGGAAGCCAATTTTATGCGCTGAGCTTCACCACCAGAAAGTGTTGTACTTTGTTGACCCAAAGAAATATAACCCAATCCAACATCTTTAATGGTTTTTAATTTTCTGTGAATTTTAGGAATGTGCTCAAAATAAGGAACTGCTTCATTTATAGTCATATTTAGAACATCGCTAATCGATTTTCCTTTGTAACGAATCTCCAAAGTTTCCCTATTGAAACGTTTGCCCAAACAGGTTTCACATTCAACATATACATCTGGAAGAAAATTCATTTCTATAACACGCAAACCTCCACCTTTACAGGTTTCGCAACGTCCTCCAGTAACATTAAAGCTAAATCTTCCAGGCTTATAACCTCGAATCATTGCTTCAGGAATTTTGGCATATAAACTTCGTATTTCGCTAAAAACTCCTGTGTAAGTAGCAGGATTGCTACGTGGCGTTCTTCCAATAGGAGATTGATTGATTTCTATAACTTTATCTAAATGTTGTAAACCTTCAATTTCTTTATAAGGCAATGGAATTTTCTTACCATTAAAATAATAATTATTCAAAATAGGATAAAGCGTTTCGTTAATTAACGTAGATTTTCCACTTCCTGAAACACCAGTAATACCAATCATTTTGCCTAAAGGAATTGTCAGTGTCACATTTTTCAAGTTGTTACCAGTACAGCCTTTTAATACTATTCTTTTTCCGTTGCCCTTTCGACGTTTCTTGGGAGTTTCAAGAAATTTGGTGCCATTCAAATAATCGGCAGTTAGTGTATGGTGTTTTTTTAAATCTTCAGGAGTTCCTTCGCTAATAATTTCGCCACCATGTTTTCCAGCTCTCGGACCAAGATCAATAACATGATCTGCACGTTCTATCATTTCTTTATCATGCTCGACAACTATTATCGAATTTCCTAAATCACGAAGCGATATTAATGAATTTATCAACTTTGCATTATCGCGTTGGTGTAATCCAATACTCGGCTCATCTAAAATATAAAGTACACCAACAAGTTGAGAACCAATTTGAGTTGCCAATCGAATACGCTGTGCCTCGCCACCAGAAAGCGATTTAGAGGGTCTGTCTAACGACAAATAATCCAAGCCCACATCTAATAAAAATTGAATACGAGAATTAATTTCTTTAATAATTTCGGAAGCTATTTTATTTTGCTTTTCGCTTAAATGATTTTCTAAATCATTAAACCAATACGCTAAATCAGCAATATCCAATTGTGCTAATTCTGAAATATTTTTGCCATTAATTTTAAAGTATAGCGATTCTTTTTTTAACCGAGTCCCTTTACATTCAGGACAAATAACATTGTTCATATAATCTTTTGCCCAACGTTTTATGGATGTTGAATCGGTATGTTTATATTGATTTTCGATAAAGTTTGCTATCCCTTCAAAATCTATATTATAATTACGTGTAATGCCAAGCGATTTACTTTCAACTGAAAATTTTTCATTTCCGCCATAAAGTATCATTTCCATTGCTTCTATTGGAATGGACTTGATAGTATCACTCAAACTAAATTCAAAACGTTGTGCTATTAATTCTAATTGCTTAAAAATCCAGCTGTCTTTTTGCGGACCTTGTGGCGCTAATCCACCATTTTTTATAGAAATAGTATTGTCAGGAATTATTTTTTCGATATTAACTTCGTACAACGTGCCAATACCATTACATTTTGAACAAGCACCTTTTGGCGAATTGAACGAAAAGTTATTAGGTTCAGGATTTGGATATGAAATACCTGAAGTTGGGCACATTAAATTCCGACTGAAATAACGAACTTCCTTGGTATCTTGGTCAATAATCATCAACACATTATCGCCATGATACATGGCAGTTTTAATGGTTTCGGTGAGTCGTTTGTTACTATCGGCATTCTCATCGATTTTTAGTCTGTCTATTACAATTTCGACATCGTGCGTTTTATAGCGATCGAGCTTCATTCCTTTTACGAGGTCTTTAATTTCTCCATCTGTTCGTACCTTGACAAATCCTTGCTTCCCAATTTGCTCGAATAACTCTCTATAATGTCCTTTTCTGGATCGTACGACTGGAGACAGTACATTAATGCGTTTACCATTAAAACTTTTTATAATCAGTGCTTTAATTTGTTCATCATTATAGCTCACCATTTTTTTACCAGTATTGTAACTGAAAGCATCACTGGCACGTGCAAAAAAGAGGCGTAAAAAATCGTAAATTTCAGTAATGGTTCCAACCGTGGAGCGAGGCGATTTGTTTGTAGTTTTCTGTTCTATGGCAATCACTGGAGAAAGCCCGTCAATTTTATCGACATCCGGACGTTCTAAACCTCCAAGAAATTGTCGTGC
>JADFSQ010000089.1 GCA_022560715.1 Bacteroidota bacterium | reverse complement strand
TTTTATCTGATGATTATATTGTTAAATGTATCAAAAACATTGAAAACCTTATTCGTTCAAAAAATCCAAATGTTCAATTTATTTATACTGTTTCTCCAGTACGACATCTTAAAGATGGATTTGTTGAAAATTCTCAAAGTAAATCACATTTAATTACAGCGATCCATCAGTTCATAAATCAAAAATCGACAATCGTCAATCATCAATCGAAATATTTTCCTTCCTATGAAATTATGATGGACGAGCTGCGAGACTATCGTTTTTATGCCGAAGATATGATTCACCCAAACAAAACAGCCATAAATTATATTTGGAAAAAGTTTCAGCAAGTTTGGATATCTTCAGAAGCAATTCAAACTATGGATGATGTTAATACAATTCAAAAAGGAATGCTTCACAAACCATTTAATCCGAACTCAAAATTGCATCAACAATTTCTTCAAGATTTAGAGGATAAAAAGACACAAATTAAAAAGCAATTTCCACACATTACATTTTAAGATATAAAATTTGCCAAACAGTAGTAACGGTTGTGTCAGAATTTTTTCGGTTAATGACGTGTCACTAAAAAAATGTAAATAGTTAGATTGTACAAAAGAACTTTATGCTAACGGTGTTTTATATGCAATAAACAGCTTGTAGATAAGTCTATATCAGAGTTTTTAAAAGTATATTAAGAAAAAATCTTGTTGTTGAGATTTGTTGATTGGGCGTAATAATTAACATTATTGCGCTTAATCTTTTTTTCATGTTTTTTGTCGAATAAATCTCACATTCGATTATAATAAGTTTTATATTAGTGTGCTATTAATCAATTTTTTAGAAAAGCATCAGGTATATTATTCTGTCTTACAGGAAAATACTGATGCTTTTTTTATGTTCTTAAAATGAGAGCTTTATTTTTACGTTCTGGAACTTTCCTTTTGTTAGATTTATTAATAAGTGCAGATTAAAATTAGTATATTCAATGTGCTTTTAAATCGACTCTGTTTTATATGAAAAGGTTATTATTTTCAATATTTATTTTTTCGTTTTCATTGCAGTTGCTATCTCAAACAAAATCTAAGTTAGACAGCTTACTTGTGGTGTCTAAAACTCAAGAAAAACTTACTTTAATAAATACCTTAAATAAAATTTCCTGGGAGTATTGAAATTCAAATATTGACAGGGCTTTATTTTATGCAAGAAGGTCATTAAGTATTTCAGAAAAGTTAGAAGAACAAAAAACTTCAAGTACACAATAAACTGGAAGCAGTACAAAAGGCTAAAAAAAACAATTTAATATAATGTAATCAACGATTTAGAGAACAGCTCAACTTCTTCAAGTGTTCCTGTGCTAATACGGCACCAATCATAAAACGGCGGAAAAGCACGACCAATTTTAATACCTTTAGTCAACATTTGTTTTCCCAATATATTAATGTCTTTTTCAGACTTAAAGAAAATAAAATTAGTGCTCGATTTAATATAGTGTAAGTTAAGGTGGTCTAAAGTATTATAAATTATTTGTTTTGCTTCAACGTTTTTTTGAAGTGAGAATTTATAAAATTCATCGTCTTTTAAAGCTTCCTTTGCGCCTTCAATAGCAAAAATATTACTCATTGCTACAATGTTTCTTCTTATTGTTTGTGCCAGTTCAGGTTTTGCAATGAGAAAGCCTATTCGCATACCTGCCATTCCATAAACTTTAGAGAAAGTTTTTGATACCACTACATTTTCACCTTTTTTCACCAAATCTATCATCGATGGATAATTTGGGTCTTCAATATATTCGTAGTAAGCTTCATCACTAAAAACAATGGTTCTTTTACTTACCGACGCGCAAAAATCTTGTAAAGTATTAGCTGGTAAAAGAGTAGATGTTGGATTGTTAGGATTACATAAAAAAACCATTTTTGTTTTAGATGTAATTCGCTTTTCAATTTCTTGAAGGTCATAACCTAAATTTTCATCTACCGGAACCCAATTTATATTTGCTCCCCACATTTTTGCATATTGCATCATCGCTAAAAAAGTAGGTTTCGCTGCAATAATTTCACCTCCATTGGCAGCAAAAGTAATTCCGGCAATTTTTAGACCTTCTGTCGAACCACCTGTAACAATAACACTTTCTGGTGCAACACCATACTTTTTAGCAAGGATACCTTCAAGATTTTCAGCGTATTCATAAGGATACCGACAACCAATATTAAATGCATTTTTTACAGCGTTTCTAACTCTTTCCGACGGTCCATAAGGGTTTTCATTAGAACTTAACCGAATAGGATTTTCAAACTCTCTAGGATTAAATTTCTTTCGTTCTTCAGCAGTTAAAACTTGAAATCCTAATCCATTAAATAATGTAAATCCGCCAGCTAAAGCCGCTGTTTTTAGCCATTGTCGTCTGTTAATTTCCATAAGAAGATGATTTTTACTAAATTAAGGTTTTATAATCTACTATCAAAATTGTTTTATTTTTTGATGTAGCTATTTCTTAAAAAACTTCATTATATTCAATCGCTAAATGAAACCAGAAAACAGAAAAGAAGAAATTGTAATAACTGCTGCGAAACTTTTTAAAGAGAAAGGTTATAGTGCAGTAACAATGAGAGATATTGCTAAAGCAATGGGAATTAAAGCCGCAAGTCTTTACAATCATATCAGCTCAAAACAAGAAATTTTAAAAAACATCATTATATCTTTAGCTGAACAGTTTACACAAGGCATGTCTCTTATAAAAAATTCTAATTCTAACTCTTTAGAAAAATTAAAACAAATCGTAATCCTTCATGTCGATATAACGGCAAGAAACACCTTTGGAATGGCGTCATTAAATAACGATTGGATGCATCTCGAAGAGCAATTAGAACATTATCTAAAACTGCGACATAATTATGAAGACGATTTAAGAAACATAATTAATCAAGGTATCAATTCATCCGAAATAACAAACTCTAATCCAGACATTATGCTGTTTTCAATGTTATCAACATTACGATCGTTATACCTTTGGGTACCAAAAAAAGAAGATTTAAATCCTAAAGAATTTGCAAATGAATTAAGTAAAGTTTTCATTAACGGAATTAAAAAATAATATTGTAAATTTGTAATTCAAACTAACAAGTGTTAGTTTGAAGTTTTTTTTAAAATAGAGTTCCTGCAAGATTTTTAAAACCTTGTAGGTTTATAATAGCTAAAAAATGGCAGAGTTTCATAAAATAAAAATTGCTGATGTTTATAAAGAAACTAAAGATACAGTAGTTATAGAATTTGATATTCCAAAGCAACTGCAAGACGCTTTTAGTTTCAAACAAGGACAACATTTAACCCTGCGAAAAATTATTAATGATGAAGATATTCGTCGTTCCTATTCCTTATGCTCAAGTCCGTTTGATAAAAAATGGAAAGTTGCCATCAAGCAAATTCCAAACGGTGTGTTTTCTACTTTTGCTAATGTTGAACTAAAATCAGGAGATTCTATAGAAATTATGCAACCAACAGGAAATTTCTATGTTGATGTCGAACCAAAAGCCTCAAAAAACCACATAGCATTTGCAGCAGGAAGCGGAATAACGCCAATGTTGTCAATCATCAAAACGCATTTATTGGCAGAGCCAAACAGTTCATTCAAGCTATTCTATTTAAACAAAACCGTAAAATCCATTATCTTTAAAGAAGAAATAGAACAGCTTAAAAATAAGTTTTTTGGAAGGTTTCAAGTCTTTTATTTTCTAACAAAAGAACAGCGTGATATTCCGTTTTTAAATGGAAGATTTGATAAAGAAAAGTTAGCAGTCTTAACAAAGACATTTATAGATATAGAGGATACAAATAGTTGTTTTATTTGTGGGCCACAAGACATGATTTTCTTGATACGTGACCATTTGCAAGCAGCAGGTTTGAGTAAAGATAAAATACATTACGAATTATTTTTTTCTGGAAATCCTGACGATAACAAACATATAGCAGAAGCAATAGAACAAAAAAAAGAAGGAACAGAAGTGACGATTATAGATGGTGGAACAGAATTTCATTTTGTCATGGATGATGATTTTGATACCATTTTAGATGGGGCTTTAGCAGCAGGAGCCGATCTGCCATTCGCTTGTAAAGGAGGCGTATGTAGTACCTGTAAATGTAAAATCATCGAAGGTGCAGTAACAATGAAAGTCAATTATGCTTTAGAAGAATATGAGGTTGCGAAAAATTTTGTTTTAAGCTGTCAAGCAGTACCAACAACCAAAAAAGTGGTAGTCGATTTTGATGTTTAATTCCTGCGAAGGCAGGAATCTCATCATTTGAACTAGAAATTCATAATAACTAAATGCTCATACTATGAGTGAAGAACAAATAAAAGAATTGGAAATACAATTTGAAGCACGAATTGCACGTGACGAAAAAATTGAACCTAAAGATTGGATGCCGGAAAAATACAGGCAAACACATATTAGGCAAATGTCTCAGCATGCACATTCCGAAATTATTGGGATGCTTCCAGAAGGCAATTGGATAACAAGAGCCCCAACTTTAAGGCGTAAGGTAGCCCTTTTGGCGAAAGTGCAAGATGAAGGAGGACATGGATTATACTTGTATAGTGCTACTGAAACATTAGGCATTACAAGAGACGAATTGTTAGAACAATTACATACAGGAAAAGCAAAATATTCAAGTATCTTTAATTATCCTGCTATTTCTTGGGCAGATATGGGAGCCATTGGCTGGTTGGTAGATGGAGCAGCCATAATAAATCAGATTGCTTTATGTGGCGCTTCGTATGGACCTTATGCTCGTGCTATGGTGAGAATATGTAAAGAAGAAAGTTTTCACCAGCGTCAAGGTTACGAGATTTTAGTCACTTTAATGAAAGGAACTCAAGAGCAAAAAAATATGGCACAAGATGCCTTAAATCGTTTTTGGTGGCCATCACTCATGATGTTTGGCCCAACTGATGCAGAGTCTCCTCATACTGCACAATCTATGAAATGGAAACTTAAACGTAAAACCAATGATGATTTACGTCAGCAGTTTATAGATCAAACGGTGCCACAAGCAGAATTAATAGGACTTACCATTCCAGATTCAGATTTAAAATGGAATGAAGAAAAACAACAATATGATTCGGGAGAAATAAATTGGGATGAGTTTTGGCAAGTGGTAAAAGGTCATGGACCTTGTAATAAAGAACGTATGAAAGCGAGAATAGCAGCACATGAAAACGGACAATGGGTAAGAGATGCAGCTATGGCTTATGCTGAAAAGAAAGAAAAAAGAAAAACAAACAAGTAGAATAAAACTAATCCAAGGCAGTTTACTGCCTTGAAATAATATAAAATTATCCTACAAGGTTTTTTGAAACCTTGTAGGTATAAAATATAAAGTTTAATTAAAAAAATCCCCTTTCTTTTGGAAAGGGTTAGGGATAGGATGAAAAAAAACTGGCCACTTTGGGAAGTATTCGTAAGAAGTAAAAACGGATTAGAACATCGACATTTTGGAAGCTTACATGCTGCAGATGCTGAAATGGCACTCGAAAATGCTCGGGATGTCTATACGCGACGTAATGAAGGTATAAGTATTTGGGTTGTAGAATCAAAACACATCACAGCTACTAATCCAGATAATAATGGGGAATTGTTCGAACCTGCTAAAGATAAAATATATCGTCATCCAACGTTTTACGATTTACCAGACGAGATTAAGCATATGTAATTGAGAATTTGAATTTGAAGCTGAAAATGAAATTGAATACATAGTGATAAAAAGTTTGATTTAACAGAACGATTAGAAGATTTTGCAGTGTCAATTATTTTGTTGTATGACAAAAAACCAATGTCCTATGTTGCAGATTATTTAGCAAAACAACTTATTCGTTCTTCATGTTCTTCAGCTTTAAATTAATGGAGAAGCTTTGGGAGCAGGAACTGACAGAGATAAGACAAACAAGTTGAGAATATGTCTAAAAGAATTAAGAGAGAGTATGAGGAATTTGAATATTCAGTCTAAAGCTAATTTGTTTTCAGAAGAAGCTCTTTCAAAATTAAAAGATGAAAATGACCAACTAATAAGAATTATAGTAACCAGAATAAAAAATATTAATTGAAAGATTTCGACTTCAAGTTCGATTTCGACTTCAATTTCATTCTAATATGAAAAACAACAACTTATACAAATACATCCTCAATATTGCAGACAACACACTTATTCTCGGACAGCGTCTCGGAGAACTCTGTGGTCATGGTCCAAGTTTAGAAACAGACATAGCTTGTACTAATATATCTTTAGATTTATTCGGACAAACACGAAATTATTATCAATATGCTGCAAAACTTAAAGGTAAAAATTGTACTGAAGACGATATTGCTTTTTTAAGAAAAGAACACGAATACTTAAATGTATTATTGGTAGAGCAACCAAATACAGATTTTGGATATGTTATGGTGAGACAATTTTTATTCGATGTATATCATTTGCTTTTTTTACAAGAATTACAGAAAAGTAAAGATCAAACACTTTCTGCAATAGCAAATAAAGCAATAAAAGAAGTAAGTTATCATTATCGATTTTCTTCAGACTGGATAAAACGTCTTGGTGATGGAACAGAAGAAAGTCATCAAAGAACTCAAAATGCTATCAATGACTTATGGACTTATACGGATGAATTGTTTCATCAAACGGAAACAGATAAATCTATAATTGAAGAAGGAATTGGTGTAAATACATTAAAATTAAAAGAAGAATATTATATAAGAGTAAACAAAATTTTACAGGATGCCACCTTGGAAATTCCAGAATCTAAATATTTTCAAAAAGGAGGAAAACAAGGTATGCATACCGAACATTTAGGTCATTTATTAAGCGATTTACAATATATGCAACGTACGTATCCTAATATGCAATGGTGACAACTTGTTGTCATTCCCACGAAAGTGGAAATCTCATCATTAAAACTAAATTAAAATGATCGTAACAGAACAACATATAGACAAAAAACTAATCCCAATTCTAAACCAAGTTTCAGATCCTGAAATTCCAGTATTAACAATTTTGGATATGGGAGTAGTACGTTCTGCTATAATTAAAGATGATGAAGTAATTGTAAAAATTACACCTACATATAGTGGTTGTCCTGCTATGGATGTGATTGGAGAGGATATAATAATAGCTTTTAAAAATGAAGGATATAATGCAAAAGTTGAATTGGTACTGTCTCCTGCCTGGACAACCGATTGGATTACAGAAAAAGGAAGGCAATCTTTAGAAGGCTATGGAATTGCACCGCCTTTGGATGCAATAGCTGATAAAGAAGTTTTATTAGGAGGTAAAAAATTAGTGAAGTGTACTAATTGTGGCTCAACTAATACAAAATTAGTGAGTCAATTTGGTTCAACAGCATGTAAGGCATTGTTTAAATGTGATGATTGTCTAGAACCGTTTGATTATTTTAAGTGTTTGAAATAATCAATTCCCTC
>JADFSQ010000088.1 GCA_022560715.1 Bacteroidota bacterium | reverse complement strand
TACTGGTTTTCCCGGTACTGTTAGCCAGTTACTTACTGCTAATTTAGCTGGAGAAACTGCACACATAGTATGTGCCGAAGCTACTATATGGGCTAATTATAGCATAATAGGTACTTGGACTGTGGCAGCAGAGTAAAAAATTTGACTGCTGTTCCATTAGGGGGTTCTTCTACTTTAGATCGTGTCCAAAGTAGGGGAACCCCTTATTTTTATATTTAAGGATAATAAATGTTAAAAATATTTGCATTATATCGATAATATATGTATTTTGTCGATGATTAATAACAAATTATTTAATAAAAACAACCAAATCTAAACCCTAAATCATGAAAAATCTATTAAAATTAAGCCTGCTTACGTTTATATTTACTGCGTTTGTAGCTTGTAGTAAAGACGATAGTCCAACTATAACTGCATCAGTAAATAACACATCAAATTCTACAGGAAACTTTAATGGTGATGTTACAGGTAATGGAGGTTCGGTATCCGAAACTTTTACTTGGAACAATGCTCTTACAACAGCCGATTACAACATGGATATTACAGCTATATCGGCAGGTTCATTCCGTTTATTGATGAAAGATGCTAATGGTGCTACTGTATTAGACAAAACCTTACAAGGTAGTGTCGAACCTGATACGTTTTCAGGTGTTACCAGTTCTGGAACAGCTGGAGATTGGACTATTACTTTAACATTAACAAACTTTGATGGAGATGGTAGTTATTCAGTCTCTTCAGGAAACTAAAAGTTAACTTGTTTACAAAATTAAAAAGGAGCCTTGTGCTCCTTTTTTAATTAGTATATTTATTTAGCTATAAAACCAAAACTCTGGAAACACAATACTTAATTAGGAAATAAGCTCTTATCCAGTCCCGGAACAATACGTAAAGCGTTTTTGTAATACACTTTTTTAAGAACTTCGTCTGGTAAATCCAAGCCATACATTGGCCAAAAGGCATGGTATTTTTTATGATACGGAAAGTATTCATCATCACTTTCCAATACTCTGAAATATGTAGGGAATTCTTCAGGTTTCCAACTGTCTTTTCCAAAAAGAATTCGGTCTTGGTATTTCTCAAAAAACGCCTTAGCGAATCTTGGTTGTCTTCCTAATTCTGCAATAATGGCTCCAATACCAACATTCATATTTGGTATTTCATCCAGCAAGTTTCCTAATTGTCCTAAATCGTTTGCCAACCAACTCATGTGTGCACTAATAAACGTAGTATTAGGATGTTTTCTGAATAGATTATATTGTTCATCCATAATCTGTTCCCAAGATGCTGGATTGTTAGCATCTCTTTTTCTACGAGGATGTGTTTTTAATTCCAGCCAACGCTCGTTATCGCCATTAAAATCATCCCAAAATGGTTTTGGGTCTGCTGCATGAATCAATACAGGAATTCCTAATTCTCCACACTTTTCCCAAATTGGGTCTAAACGTGAATCGTCAATTGCTAATCGTTTCCCTTCTGAATCTTTATTACGTAAGCCCAAGCTTTTATATACTTTTAAACCTCTCGCACCATGTTTTACATCTTGCTCCAATTGAGCTACCTTTTCTTTTATCCAACCTTCTGCTCCTGCACCTTCAAAATTAATATTTGCAAACACCACAAACCTATTTGGATAATGGTCTGAAATATTTTTTACCGCTTTTATTAAATCCTCTCCTGTACGTCCACTTAAATTGACCATAATGGCTTCATTAAGTGTATCCATAGCAGCAATTACTAATGATAAATCTTGAGTAGGCATTCTAAATTGATGTCCATGCACATCGATAAATGGAAATTTAGATTTTTTAATTAGTAGACTTGGTACAACAAGTGTCGATATGGGATTGTATTCTTCAAAAGTTAAGTCTTGTGCTTGTATGGAAAAACAAATAAGTAATATAAATAGGAAAGCATTTTTGGTATTCATTTTGTTAGTGTTTTTTGAAGCATAAAAGTAACATTATGAATTTAATGCACTACTGTTTTAGGAAGGGTTTAACAGGTTATCAAAATATGATAAAACATCTTGGGTTTATTAAAACTAACTAAGCCAACTCCAAAGCAATTTTCATCATATCGTTAAACGATTGTTCTCTTTCCTTTGCACTTGATGCTTCTCCAGTAATAATATTGTCGCTTACAGTAAGTACCGAAAGGGCTTTAACTCCAAAGCGTTTGGCTAATGTGAATAATATTTGTGTTTCCATTTCCACACCAAGAATACCATGTTCTTGCCATATTTTCCAACGATTAGAATCGTCGTCATAAAATGTATTTGTACTAAAAACAGAACCTTGATAGGTTTTTATATTCAAGTCGTTAGCGATTTTATTGGCTTTCATTAGTAAATCAAAATCGGCAGTAGCTGCATAATGCATGCCTTTAAAATATAGATTGTTAGCATCTGAATCTCCCGAAGCACTCATCGCTAATAACACCTGACCTAAATTTATATTTTCCTGAATACTGCCACAAGTACCAACTCTAATCAGGCTTTTTACTTTATACGTATTTACCAATTCGTTTACATAAATAGCAATGCTTCCCATTCCCATTCCTGTGCCTTGTATTGAGACGCGATTTCCATTGTAATACCCTGTAAAACCAAGCATTCCTCTAACTTTGTTATAACAAACTACGTCGTCAAGAAAGGTTTCTGCAACGTGTTTTGCTCGTAAAGGATCACCTGGCAACAACACCGTTTCTGCAATATCTCCAACTTTTGCTTCTAAATGTAAACTACTCATAATTTTTTGATTTACGATTTTTGATTTTTGATTTACGATTTTGAATCTTCTGCAAAAATTAAACCTTAACTTATATCTTCAAACAACAATAACTCATTAACTAATAATTTATAGATTTACGAGTTACGATTTTGACTCCTTAACTAATAACTAATTTACTAATAACTCATCAAGCCCCATAGGGAATCCAAATATTCTTAATCTGACTTGCATGTTTTAAAAACTCTAAACCTTCGCCTTGTGCTTTGTCTAACCAATTTCTGTATTTTCCATAGTTAACCCAAGTACGTTTCATATTATCGGCAGATAAAAACTCCATGTCTTTGCATCCTTCTTTATTGCCAAAATACCAAATAGCATCTACATCGTCATGTTTTGCTAATACTTGTGCCAATTCATCTTTGTTTCCAGTAACAATATTCACGGTTCCTGCTGGAACATCAGAAGTTTCTAAAACTTGATAAAAATCGGTTGCTGAAAAAGGTAACTTTTCTGAAGGAACAACAATAACGCTATTTCCCATTGTAATGGCTGGAATTACTGTTGAAATAAAACCTAACAAAGGTGATTCATCCGGACAGATAATTCCCATAACTCCCAAAGTTTCAGGCATTGCCAAAGTAACATTGCGATGAATGGTGTGATGCACATGTCCATCATATTTATCGGCTAATGCAGCATAAGTATAAATGCGTTCGATAGATAAATCTACTTCCTGCAAAGCATCAGACTTATTCTGATTTGTCATTTGTACAATTCGTTTCGCAAACTCATCTTTTCTAATATTGAGATTTTCAGCCAAATAATACAATACTTGCGCTCTGGAATGTCCTGTCATATTCAACCATTTATTATTAGCATGAGCAGCTTCTACTGCATTTCTTATATCTTTTCGGTTTCCTTTAGAAACTTCACCAATATAGTCTCCTTTAGCACTATTTATAACTGTGCTATAACCACCATCTGGTCTGGCTTGTTTTCCGCCAATATACATTTTTGTAGTTCTATCAATTCCCAATGATGGGTTTGATTGTGAAATAGAACTATTAGAATTATTGATTGAAATTGGTAGAGGCTCATCAGTAAATGAATCATTAATTCTCGGTTTTAAATATTCCATCAAGCCTTCCTTTCCTCCTTCTCTACCAAAACCAGATTCGCGATACCCTCCAAAACCAGCAGCAGCATCAAACACATTGGTACAGTTAATCCAGGCGACTCCAGCTTTTATTTGAGGTGCAATATCTAAAGCAAGATTTATATTTTCGGTCCAGATACTGCAAGCCAATCCATATCGTGTATTATTCGCCAATTTAACCGCTTCTTTATGAGACCTAAAACTCATCGCTACTAAAACTGGTCCAAATATTTCTTCTTGTGCAATAGTTGCCGAAGGTGACACATCAGTAAACAATGTGGGCGGATAAAAATATCCCTCTTTAGGACAAGACCAAGATGGCTGATTGAGTGTACTGCCTTCATCTACACCAAGTTGTACCAAATCTTTAATAACTTTAAGTTGTGCTTCATCAACTATGGCTCCAATATCTATACTTTTATCGAGAGCATTACCAATTCTTAAATTCTCCATTCTGGCTCTTATCTTTTTGTATAGTTTTTCGGCTATACTTTCCTGAACCAACAATCTTGAACCAGCACAACACACCTGACCTTGATTAAACCAAATAGCATCTACAATACCTTCAATAACGCTATCTAAATCGGCATCTTCGAACACAATAAAAGGTGATTTTCCACCAAGCTCCAGAGAGAGTTTTTTTCCTGTTCCGGCAGTTGCACGACGAATGATTTTACCAACTTCAGTAGAACCTGTAAATGCAATCTTGCTAACATCTTTATGATTTACAATTGCTGCACCTGTGCTTCCATGACCTGTAATAATATTTACAACACCATTAGGCAAACCTATTTGCTCACAAATTTCAGCAAAAAGCAATGCTGTTAGTGAGGTCGCTTCGGCAGGTTTTAAAACAATAGTATTTCCCATGGCTATTGCAGGAGCAATCTTCCAGGAGAGCATCATTAAAGGAAAATTCCAAGGAATAATCTGACCAATAACACCAAGTTCTTTATAGTCTTTTAACTGCGTATCTCGTAATTGTGCCCAACCTGCATGATGATAAAAATGTCGTGCAACAATAGGAATATCAATATCTCTGGTTTCACGAATTGGCTTTCCATTATCTAAGGATTCTAAAACTGAAAACAGACGGGAATGTTTCTGAATTTGACGTGCCAAAGCATATAAATATCTTGCGCGTTGATGCGCACCAATGCTAACCCATTTTGGTAAGGCTTTTTTTGCAGCAGCTACTGCTTTATTTACGTCTGCATCATTGGCTTCAGATATTTGTGCTAATTTTTCTTTAGTGGAAGGGTTGATGCTGTCATAATATTCTCCAGAAGAAGGTGTAACCCATTTTCCATTAATAAATAGATTGAATTTATTATTGTGCTTTTTTAGGAATTGAATGGCTTCACTTGCATCTTCAGGAGCTGGCCCATATTCCATTGTTTTGTATATTTCTTTTACTTTTGTTTTCATATTTTATGGTTAAGTAATCAATATGTATTTCTTTATTTTTTTAATACAAGGCTTTAAAAAACCTTGAGAGAATTATTAACCTAATAACTCACTAACTAATAACTCATCAACTACGCCATTGGATGTCTAAACGATGCTGAATATCGTCCTGTAACAAAATGTTCCAGTTGGCGTTCTATATCGCCTAATAAACTACTTGCACCAAACCGGAATAAATCCGGAGTGAGCCAGTCGTTACCAAGTTCTTCTTTTATTAATACCAACCAATTAACGGCTTGTTTTGCTTTACTAATTCCGCCAGCAGGCTTAAAACCAACTTTATAACCTGTTAATTCGTGATACTCTCTAATGGTTCTAATCATCACAAGACTTACAGGAATCGTAGCATTAACGGGTTCTTTACCTGTACTTGTTTTAATAAAATCGGCACCAGCCATCATACATACCCAACTTGCTTTTGCTACTTTGGTATAGGTAGGAATTTCTCCTGTTGCCAAAATGGTTTTCATGTGCGCATCTCCACAGGCTTTTCGGCATGCTGAAACTTCGTTGTAAAGTGCTTTCCAATTAGAATTTAATACTAAATTTCGGCTTAGAACAATATCTATTTCTTTGGCTCCCGCAGCAACAGATATTTCTATTTGTCTGATTTTTTCTTTCAACGGAATATTTCCTGCAGGAAATCCTGTAGAAACTGCTGCAATAGGAATTGAGCTTCCTTTTAATCCTTTAACTGCATCTTTAATAAGATTATGATACACACAAACTGCGGCAACCTGAATATTCTCGTCCTGCATTTCCATAGCTTTCAACACATCTAATCTTACTGGAGATTTTGCCTTTGCACAAAGTCTTAAAACATTGCCTTGAGTATCATCGCCAGAAAGTGTTGTTAAATCTATACAACTTATCGCTTTTAACAACCAAGCAGCTTGCCATTGTTTTTTTACAGATCTCCTTTTAGCGAGTGTTGAAGCTCTGCGTTCTACTGCACTTCTGTTTATATTTATATCTTTAAAAAGATTTGCATCAAAAGGGATTCCTTCATTTCTATCGTGAAGAATTACTGCATGATTTGTTGAAATATAACTCTTTGTTTTCTTGTCTGAATTTGTCATACAATCTTATCTTGTTATTGTTTTTAGAATCAATGGTTTATGCAAAGGTTTCTCTTCTGAAATGGTATAAGCCTAATCCATAAACTTTATAGCTTTTGTAAAGTTAGCAGAATTATTAGAATACAGTATTGCTAAATCTTCATCTTTTTTAACATAATCGCCAATTTTTTTCCGTAAAACAATACCAGCTCCATAATCTATAACACTTGTTTTGGTTTCTCTTCCTGCTCCCAGTTTAACTGAAGCTAAGCCAATATCCAATGCGTTTAATTCTGAAATATAGCCTTCCTTTTTACTTTTGTATGCTTCTGAAAATTGCGTGTATGGTAATAAATCGGGTTGGTCGATAAGGTTTGTATCACCTCCTTGAGCCTCTACCAGTTCTTTAAATTTATTAAAAGCAGCTCCAGAATCGATTAGTTTTTTTAATATTTTAACAGCTTCTTCTTGTGTTTTCGCAACTTTACCAAGTACCAACATGTGACTTCCCAGTTCTAAACACAATTCGGTTAAATCATCTGGACCATTTCCTTTTAGCGTGTCTATGGCTTCTTTTACTTCGAGAGCATTTCCGACAGTAAATCCAAGAGGTTCGCTCATAGATGTGATTACAGCAATGACTTTCCTATTCATTTTTGAACCAATACCAATCATCATTTCTGCTAATTCTTCAGCATCTTCAAGCGTTTTCATAAAAGCACCATGACCGACTTTTATATCAATCACAATAGCATCGGCTCCACAAGCTAATTTTTTGCTCATGATACTTGATGCAATTAAAGAAATATTATCGACGGTTCCGGTAACATCTCTTAAGGCATACAATTTTTTATCGGCAGGAACCAAGTTAGCATTCTGACCGCAAACAGCAATTTTAATTCGGTTTACGTTAGCGATAAATTCTTCCCTCGTCATATCGACAGACAAGCCTTTTATAGATTCCATCTTATCTAAAGTTCCTCCTGTGTGTCCAAGTCCGCGTCCAGACATTTTTGCCACAGTCACTCCAGCAGCTGCAACCAAAGGTGCCAATACTAACGTCGTTTTGTCGCCAACGCCTCCAGTACTATGTT